>CAYOLB010000081.1:0-4793 GCA_964404675.1 uncultured Atribacterota bacterium
TCCCTATGGATTAAAAGGCAAAAATATTCTCCTGGAAGCAAAGATACTCGCGGTTGCAGACAGTGTCGAAGCTATGATAAGTCACCGGCCTTACAGACCTGCAATGGGATTGGATAAGACCGTCGAAGAACTTAAAAAAAATAAAGGCAAGCTTTTTGACCGGAAAGTTGTTGATGTATGCATAAAGATTCTTAAAAGCGAGGACTTCAAATTATAATTCTTACATTAATCCTTATATTCTTATAATAATAACGAGATAATGACAAAAACTACAATAGAAATCAAAATATTGAAGTTTTTTTAAAAATTAGTAATGAGGATAAAATTATAAAGAGACATAGAAGTCTATTTGAAAATCTTTTTAAAGACTTTGGCTATAAAGTGGTAAGATTAAAATACTTTATAATGGTAGTAGCAGCACTCATTTTTGAGATAATAGCTGTTACCATATTTATACTTAACATAGAAAATTTACTTGAATTACAATTATTTACCACCAGTGTTTTATTCGGGATCACCAGTACTATTATCACAGTACTGGCAGTCGGCATTCTGGTCCTAATAAAAGTTGATAAAAATAGAGACATCGAAAAAATAGAAAAGTTGATGGAATTTAGAAAAGAAAATAACAAAATACAAAATAAGTATCTAGGGGATATAAATAAAATTGAAAGGGCTTTTGATAATGAAAAGGATGAAATAGAGTCAAAAATAAATTATGCTTTAACTCTTAAAGACATATATAATAATTTTTTAAAGGGTTATTCTAAAATTGAAGTTCCAAGTTTTTTAGAAGATTCTTATAATTATGAATTAGAGCATCTTCAAAAGGAAAAGCAATTCTATGAGATGTTTTCACAACTAGCGGGCAAAAAGTATTTAGAAAATATTGTCTCCACATCTGAAATCGCGCACAGAAATTATTTAAAAGAAATTGAAAAGATAGAAAAAAATCTAAAACTGATAATTTAAATTACATCTATATTCTTTTCGATATAGTTACGATTTTGTAGCAGTTAGCATTTTAGAAGTGGTAAGGTGCGATATAGTTCATATTATGTAGATAAATAGGAAATAATTGGATTTTTAAAAAAGTTTTAAAAGGATTGTCATATTGACCAAGTGTTGTAGATAACAGAAATTTATTTATAAGGGAAAGTGTAAGAATGAAAAAAGATTTACCGTATCTAAGATGTCTTAGCTGCAAAAGAAAAATTTATGCTGATGAGATTAGATATAGAGAAAATAATACCATTGTAATATGCCCATATTGTTCTGCCAGAAATATAGTTAAATTCTATAAAGGAAATGGTGGTGTACTATATTCCGAGTTTATAAAAATTGACGAAGAAGAGTGATGATATTTTTTAGAATAATTGTTTTATTGCTGGGAGTTGGTCTAAATATTGCAGGATCCTGTATTCTTGCTAAAGCTATTATAAAAAGCATAGATGAAATAAAAAATATCAGTAATCAATATTGGGGATTTAATCCCTACCTACTAAAAGCACTAAAAACAGACAGGAAGTCTGGAATATTAGGATTATCACTTTTAATTCCTGGAATAACACTACAACTAATTTATGCTATTATAGAGATATCAATAAATATATCGTAATAAGAGATGCTTTAAAAAACTACTTCGAGGAGATTCTGTACTTCAAATATATTAGGTCTTTTTCAGCACGAATTCTTCGATCTTTAATATATGTGTATTTACATAAAAAAAGCAAATGAGTAAGTAAAGTCGTCAATATATTGTTGTTTAGACAACATTATGATATATTGTACAGATTACAGGATATTGATACCTACTTTTGAACCAACGTTTATTAGGAATTATTGTTGTGAAAAAGAAAAGTATAATAATCGTAGTCATTGTTATATGCATATCAATTGGAATCTTTTTTGTAATAAGGTTTGATTTAGTTAAAAAAATAGGAAATACGATTTACCTTCAGACAGTTAAAAGTAAAATCTTAACTGAAGCTAATGAGAAATATTCTAACGAACCTGAATTAATTACTGAAACATTTACAGATAAAGATGGTAATGAAATAGTTGTAAAAATGAAAAAAATTGTTGTAAAGGATGAAAATACAGGCCAAGAAGTCCTGATGTATGAGGATATTGCAGAACCTGAAATAATACAAGTTAAATCTTATAAAGGAAAAATCGAAATTATCGAAGAAAATAAAATATTTTTCATTGTAGACGAGGAGTTTAAAAAATCAAAATTTGCTACGGATAGTTACAATTTTGAAGAGGTTAAGGATTATCAGATAATCTATGACCTTGAAAGTTACAATTTGGATTTTGATAAAAGTGTCGGGTATTTCGTATGCGATCATTTAAATCTTGATTTTAAAGATCTAGATAGCATAGAAGATTTAGAAAAAATAATTGGTAAATATATAAGGCTTCAGGATAGTAAATTCAGGGATTACTATACCGGTGAAGTATATAAAGTACTTAGCTTTTTTACCGATTAAAAAAGCGTTTATTATGATGCTGAATAAATTTGGAAAATATAAAATATTACTACTTATAACCATATTTATTTCAGTAATTTTTATATATCCTGCGGAACTTGTTGCTGATACATATAAGTTCTGGGTGGACACTTCTCATTGGGAAGCTAAACCTATTGAATATATAGAAAGTGGATACTGGCAAGTAACACCAAGACAGAAATGGATAGATACCTCCTATACGGTCAATCAAGGTTACTGGAAAGATGTGCAACATAAAAGGTGGATTGATACTTCATATACAGTATCGCAAGGATACTGGCAGGAATATACCTACAGTGTGTGGGTTACAAGTGGCTACCGGCATTATTATACTGCAAAAAGGTGGGTAGATACTTCCCACTGGGAGACTAGATCCAGGTATGTAGATAAATGGGTACCATGTAATATAGTATTTTTTTATAATACAAGCAGCTATGGCTGGAATGTTTATTCTTTTGCAGCCAAATATGCAGGATACTATTCAGGAATAATTAATGGAAAGACATATAAGTATCACAAATATGTAATTGATTATAGGCCATCATACGGTGGCAGAGTTTATGCTATAAAATATGTATGTAATTATGTTCTGCAAAGTAAAAAAGAATATTACCGGGTATGGGTTAGTTCCGGATACTGGCAAAGCTACGTTGACTCCTACTGGGTAAATACTTCCCACTGGGAGACTAGAACAGGCAGGAGATGGGTTGATACTTCTTATATAGTATCACAGGGCTACTGGGAATACTACACCACCAGGGTTTGGGTTGATACTTCATATACAGTGTCGCAAGGATACTGGCAGGCTTATAGTACTACAGATTGGATAGATACTTCTCACTGGATTTATGAAGATATCTGGGTTGAAGAGGGATACTGGGTTGAAGCAGATATAAACATGGAAGGAAGAGTCCTGCATACATTGCAATGGGATAAAAATAGGATAAGCTATAACTTGTCCAAAACAGGAAACGACAGTAGTCCAAGGGGATATGAGATATTCTTTAATGGCGAAAAATTTATATTAAATGCTTATGCTGCAGGAGAATTTGAACCTGACTCAATACATGTTGAATTATTGGGTACCGGTTTTGAAACTGACCTTATCAATTCCCTAACTGATAAATGGGAAGGACATATATGGGATGAGTCTTTTATTAACTTTACGAATAGAGACTGTGTTTTTAAATTTACAGCATATTATGATAATGGAATAGTACTTGAAGATGAAGTAACAGTCTATATTGTAAGAGATTTTTATTGGATACTTCACAGAGGATTTTGATTTAAGCTTATTTTTAAAATACTCAGTAAAATAAAAACGTAAGCAATTTTTTATTAAATGGACATTTAAAAAATATTACTTTGTAATTAAAATCAAAAATTCTATTTAATATCTAGAACTATATTATTTTTCTTGACAAGCTCTTGTGCATAATTAAAAACGTCATCAGTTGCAGATGGATAATTATTTAATAATTTAGTAATTTTATCAATCCTGTATTCTAAAAAATATTCTGGAGGTATTTCAAGCCCTTTTGCTATACTTTTTATTGTTTCTATTGGAGGTGGTTTCTTTCTTTTTTTTAAAACACAAAAATATGTAAAACTAAAATTAGTTTTAGAAGCTAATTTTCTATGAGGGGCATTCTTTATTTTCATTATTTCTTTTAATGCTTCAGGAAAAGATTTATTTGAATATTTCATATCTCTTTCTATCTATTTTCACAACAATAATAAAATATTGTATTAATTATTATTAATATAATTAATGTATATATTTTAACTATAACAATTTATTAAAATGTTTTGAGATATTAATGTTAACAATATTGTAAACATTATTAAAAGAGTAAGGGTTTTATGTTATTGTTGTAAAAACAACAATAACATACATTTATTTAAGATATTATAAATAAACTTTAATGTGATATATTTAACAGGAGCATAATAACAAGTATTTAAAATGGCCCAGGAAATTAAAAAAATAACCAGATTTTATAATAATGAAAACAATGGTGATGAAATTTTTTTTGATGCCTATGAATTAATTTTATCAAAATTAGAAGAAGAGTTATTGGTAAAAGATACTTAATTATATATAATAAATAAAAATATAATTTTAAGATTACAGATATGAGTAAAGAGGAAAAAGTTGCTTGCTATGTAAGAGTATCAAGTAATAAGCAGGCTAGAGATGATAAATACAGTATACCTGAACAAATTAATATATTGGAAAATATATGTAAGAGAAATAACTGGGATTACGATCTTTACAAA
>CAYOLB010000082.1:0-5433 GCA_964404675.1 uncultured Atribacterota bacterium
ACCTTCTTTGACTGTCTTTGAATTTTGAGATATTCCTGTAATTTCAAAATCGGCATCACCGTTAAGACTGTCTATATTCAAATCTTTAATTAATTCTGACAATTTCACCTGATTGACCTCTTGCTCATTAATATTCATTTTATTTAAAAAAAGATACAAGGAATATCATACTGAATATCTCTCAAAATGTAAAATAATTTTTAGTATTTTCATTCTGGAGGGATTGAGAGATAAGGAAGTGCTTTCGAGGCAATTTCCTGAAAAACAGGAGCTGCTACTGTTCCACCATAATAACTTCCTTTGGGTTCGTCCAACATGACTAAAATAGCAAGTTCCGCATCATGACTGGGAGCAAAACCCACAAACCAGGAAGTAAATTTTTCATTAGAATATCTTCCTAAAGAAAAATCAAACTTTTGGGCAGTACCTGTTTTCCCGGCAGCAGTATAATCCTCAAGCTTTGCCCTTTTGCCTGTGCCATCGTCAACAACTTCCTGTAAAATATTCATCATTGTATTCGCAGTATCTGAAGAAATCACCTGCCGTACCTGCTCAGGCTGGTAACTCCTGATTACATTATACTCTGAATCAACAATTTCTTTAACGATTAATGGTTTCATCAAAATACCATTATTGGCAATTGCTGCTGTTGCCATTACCAGCTGAAGTGGAGTTACCGATATTTCCTGGCCTATAGATAAAGACGCAATAGATATTTTAGACCACTGATTTACCGGTCTGAATAAGCCAGGGCTTTCACCTGGTAAACCTATACCTGTATCTCCCCCAAAACCAAAATTTCGTATTGATTCAGCAAAAACGTTCTCATCTATTCGAGTACCAACTTCAATTACCCCAACATTACAAGAATTTTTTACAATATCTGTCAAATCTTGGTGACCATGCGGATCAATATCTCTGATAACAGTACCATGATAATTTATCCAACCTTTGCAATAAAAATGGTCATTTAAACTGGCATAATTTTTTTCCAGGGCAGTGGCAATAGTAAATATTTTGAATGTTGAACCTGGTTCATAATTATCAGTAATAGCTCGGTTTTTCCAAGAATCTTTTGGTGAATGCTGAAATTCATTAAGATCATAAGTAGGTTTTACTGCCATACTTAAAATCTCGCCCGTTTTAGGGCTTACCAATATGGCAACTGCAGATTTTGGATGATATTGATGGTAGGCCTTTTCCAAGGCTTCTTCAGTAATATACTGAATAACCTCATCTATAGTCAATACTAAAGAATTCCCGTCCTTGGATGGTTGCATCCGTTCTATGCTTAATGGTATTTTTGCCCCAGAGGCATCTCTTTCCATAACAACCAATCCTGGCAATCCTTTAAGCTCATCATCATAATGCATTTCCAGCCCTTCCAGGCCTTGATTGTCAACTCCTACAAAACCCAGCAAGTTTGCAGCGAGATCCTCTTTGGGATAATATCTGGTACTTTCAGTTACAAAATCGAAACCTTCTAATCCCATTTCTTGTATTTCCTTAAAATTTTCCTGGGACAATTTTCTTTTTATCCAGACAAAGTATCTTTCCTTTTGTAGTTGTTCCCTTATCTGAGAATACCCAACATCAAGCTTTGTGGAGAGTAATCTGGCAACCTCATCGGCACTTTCAACTTTATAAGGCATAGCAAATAAAGACTTCGAGTCTACATTCACTGCTAATTTTTTCAGATTTCGGTCGAAAATAATTCCTCGTTTGCCATCCAGGATATAAGAAATAATATGCTCTCTACGAGCAAGTTCAGATAGTTTACTGCCCTCTACAACCTGGATTTGAAATAGCCGATAAATTAATGTTAAAAAGATAATAATAAAAGCGATTATTAAAAATTGGATTCTTTTTTTCTTTTCAGCCAATTGAAACAAAATAATATATCCTGCCTGTTAGAAAATATAATAGTCCTACTGATTTTTAAAAATGGGTAAATTAGCAAATTCTCTCGGGAAATTCCCTGCCTGCAGGTAGGCTCTTTCGTCCTCTTCTTTAGATACTTGTTCAGCAACTATTGAATTAGTATTGATTCTGGAAGGAAGCATGGCAATAAACTCTATTTTTTCTGGTCGTTTCATACCCAATTCTTCTGATGCTATTTTTTCAATTCTGGTCAAAGAAGACAAGCATTCAACCGAATATTCAAGTTGATCATTTTCAGCTAATAGCTCTTCTTTTCTTTGCTCCAGTTCAATTGACTGGTATCCTAATTTCATTAACATAATATTAGTACAAATATAAAAAATAACTAACAGGCTAATCAAAATAACACTAAATAGAAAAAGAGATAGAGATAATTTATGGTTTTTTTCCTGAAATTGATTATTTTCTCCAATTAACATGATGTCTTTCATCTTTTAGACACTCCCTCTGAAAAAACTTTTTCAGCGATTCTCATTTTTGCACTTCGAGCTCTACGGTTTTTACTAACCTCATCCTCGGAAGGATAAATAGGTTTTCTGGACAATATCTTTACCCCATACCCGTTTAAAATAATATTTTCCTTTTTTGCAAAATTTTTAAAAGTATGTTTTGCTATTCTGTCTTCCAGAGAATGATAAGAAATAATACAAATTCTTCCATGTTGTTCTAATACACTAACTGCTTCTTCTAATGCCCGCTTTAATACATTCAATTCATCATTTACTTCAATTCTCAATGCTTGAAACACCCTAGTAGCTGGATGTATACGCCACCTATTTTTTTTATACCTTGCATAGACATCTGTTACTAGTTTTGCCAGTTGAGTGGTTGTTTTAATTTTTCCTTTTTCTCTCTCTTTAATAATCACTCTAGCAATTGACCGGGAAAATCTTTCTTCTCCATATTTACTGAATAATTCCCATAAATCTTTTTCTGAATAATTATTTACCACAAAACAGGCATCAATTTTATTGCTTAAATCCATTCTCATATCCAAATAATTATTTTCTTGAAAACTAAAACCTCTGGTTTTGCTCTCAAGCTGATGAGAAGATAAACCTAAATCAAACAATATCCCGGTAATTTGTTTGTATCCTAATTCTTTTAATAATGGTTTTAAATCTCCAAAATTACCTTTGATTAATACAATTCTATCCAGATACTTTTGTAATCTTTCTCGAGCAAATTCCAGGGCTTCTATATCCTGGTCCAATCCAATAAGCAAGCCCTCAGGATAAATCTTTTTTATTATCTCTGTTGAATGACCACCTCCTCCTAATGTACAATCAAGATAAATGCCATTCTTTCTTGTAACCAGATAATTTAATACCTGAGAACTCATTACCGGAGTATGGAAATGCATTATGAATCTTGACCCTCTTTTTCATAGATACGTTCAGCAATGTCTTCATAGGAATCTTCTGTGTCTGCTGCATAACCATTCCACTTCTCCAGATCCCATATTTCAATACGCTCAAAAACTCCAATAATCATGACATTTTTGGTAATTTCTGCATAATCCCTTAAGTGCTTGGAAACTACTACCCTGCCCTGCTGGTCAAAATGGCTTACCAGTGCTCTAGAGGCTAAAGTCCTTTTAAAGGCTCGGGCATCTTTTTTGCCTAAAGGGAGTCCCTGGAGGCTATCGGCTAATTTTTTCCATTCTTCCATTGGATAGACAAAAAGACATTTATCTAATCCAAAGGTAATGACAAATGTATCACCCAGGTCTTCCCGAAAATTGGAAGGCATGATTATTCTTCCTTTTTTATCCAGTGAATGCTCATATTGGCCCAGAAACATCATTTTGCCACTTTCCTCCACTTTCCTCCACTTAAATAACAGTATACTACATTCAAGTAAAAAAATCCTCTTTTTTAAAAAAATTTTTAAAAAAAATTAAAAAATGTCGGAGAAAATTTGCTAAAATAGGAATTTTAATAATAATGTTGGCAGGAAAAAATTTTTTTAACATTTACTGAGATAATTGTTATTAAGCGGGTGACTTTATTTATTCATTACCAACTTCTTAGAAGGCGGTTTTCTATGGTTAAATAAAAAAGAGACATCCCTTTGATACTGGTATGCCTCTTTTTTGACAAGCAAATCATAAGCCGAGTTCTGTCATTATGTTTTTAAAAAAAACATAATGTAGTAATCATCTATCTAGGATATAAGTTACCTTATATCTCAAGCGATCTACCCGAAAACCTATAGCGGGCCACTAATTGTTTTCTTCTTGATCTTGCTCCAAGTGGGGTTTACTAAGCTTATTGGTCACCCAATAACTGGTAGGCTCTTACCCTGCCTTTTCACCATTGCCCTAAAGGCTGTTTCTTTTCTGTAGCACTTTCCCGGGGTTACCCCCGCTGGGTGTTACCCAGCACTCTGCCCTATGGAGCTCGGACTTTCCTCAGACTGCAGACAGCAGTCCGCGATTACCTGATTTACTTGTCAACAAACAATTAATGTTTTTCTCTTTTCCACACTAATATTCTATTACAATTTGGACATGTTATCAACATATCATCTCTTTGCAGATGATAAATTATATCACTTGGTAAAGACAAATTACATCCACTGCAGGTTTGACCATCAATTTCAACCACTACTTCTCCTTCTTTTTCCTCCCATAGCATGTTGTATCGTTTTAGTAAATCACTGTCAGTAATCATGCCAGCTATCTCTTTTCTCTTCTTTTTCTTCTCTTCGATGCGTTTCTTAATTTCTTTTTCCAGCTGGCTAACTTCTTCCTTCTTCTGCTGAAGCTGATAATTCACCTCAGATAATTCTTTGTCAGTTTTCTTTAAATTTGCCTTTACTTCATCTTCTTTATCCATTAGAACCAATAAATCTTCTTCAATTTCATCCCTATCTTCTATTAACAGCTCTATTGCCTTCTGTAGCTGTTTTAGTTCTTTGATATCACTTGTTTTACCACCATATAATTCACTCTGGTGTTTTTCAATTTTTGTGGTAATGGACCTGGCATCCATCTCTTTCCTTTTTATTTTTGATTGTAATTCTTTTAAAATTTCTTTTTCAGCATTTACTTTTTGCTCAATATTTGCTTTGAAACTTTCAATTTCGTGAATTCTGACAGGAAGTTTTTTTTGTCTTTTTTCCTCCCTGACAATATCTTTATCAATTTCCTGCAAAGACAACAGGGTATATAGCTGCTCTCTCAAAAAATCCTCCTTTTATAGTCAGGTATTATTAAAATATCTGTTTTAATAAATAAAAAAACCTTACTTTAATCTATCTTTAAAGTAAGGCTTTTATCATCACAAAGCGAATTTTGCGCTATTAGTTCTTTAAATCTTTTTGGCAATTTTAGCAATTCCTCAAGCATTATATTCATAAAAATTCTTCACTCTCTCTATTAATCTTCTCAAGGATGGTGGGCCCACCCGGATTCGAACCAGGGACCGGCCGGTTATGAGCCGGCTGCTCTACCAGCTGAGCTATGGGCCCAAGGGTAAATTGTTCCTT
>CAYOLB010000083.1:0-1862 GCA_964404675.1 uncultured Atribacterota bacterium
GGCGAAGATCCCTTTCCTGATAAATCATCGCTGCTCAGCTTATTATCAGTACTCTTTATCGTTCGCGCCTCTACCCCACTTCAGGTAAAAAGTGAGGCAATACAATACTCAATTTTCTTCAAATTAACATAATAAAATTAGAAAGTCAATCTTTTCAATCTTTATGATTCAAATTCTCTCAATTTTATTTCTGAATACTTATCTTAAATTTTTTATTACTGAGAAATCTCCAGTCTTTGCTGCTTCTAGAATTGGTCCCATATATTCATCAACTAAATCTGCATTCAACGGTATAGGCATATTCTTTAATTTCATATCTAACTGCGGATTCTTAGCAGCTTCTAGTGCCCTTTTAACGTGCTTTTCACTAAATTCAGGAATATCTGTTAATCTATAGGGGGCACCAATGCTCTTATTAAAATTCACCAAGCCTTTAGCAACTGCAATACCCAGATCTCTTCCTGAAAGTTTATCAATATCCTCGGAGATAAGCTTGTTTCTTTGTAATACTTCTCCTATTATCCTTAACTGTTTTTCAATCGCGGGTGCAAAGAATACAGTATAGTAAGGGTTCATAATCCCACATGCTCGGCCATGACTGGTAATATCGACAAGAGAGAAACTGGTAAGATGAGCACCATTAGTGCCGCCAACCATAATAGCATACCCGCCTAAATCAGTTGCCAAACCTAATGCTTCCCTGGCTTCTAAGTCCTCAGGATTTTCGATTGCTTTTTTAGTGTTCTGAATAATTAATTCCAGGGCAGTTGAAGCAATCTCACTGGTTAACTCAAATGTACCTTCTCTTGCACCATAAAAGACCTCTAAAGTATGGGCAATACCATCCAAAGCCCCATCAATTGTCAGAGACTTGGGCATACTTGCAGTGACTGAATAATCAAATACCGGTCTCTGTGGAATTATTGCCTCATCAACAATCAATTTCTTCTGTCCTTCAACCGGATCGGTAACATTGGAGTATTTAGTCAAATGTGCGGCAGAACTTGCTGAAGTTTGTATTGCAATGTATGGCCATAATGTTTTATTAGAATCCTGTAAAGCTCTACTAACTAAACCTGTTCCAAAATAATCTTCAATCTCAGGACTATGTAAACCTAGGGTAGCCAGCACATTAGCCGCTTTGACACAATCAATATTGCTACCGCCACCAAAAGCAATAATACAATCAGGTTGATAATGTAAAATATAACTTTCTATGCGATAAACATCTTCTCTAGGTGTATTAGGTCTAGAACCAGGCACAATCCTGTTACCTGCTAACTGGATATTATTTTCTTTTAGATATTCAACAATCTTTTCAATTTCATTTTTTTGGTGACTTTGGTTTGCTACCAATATAGCTTTTTGCCCATATTCCGAAGCAAGATTTCCAATTTTTTGTAAAATATTTAAACCATGTATATAACTATTCCCTTTAAAATTATCAATTAATTCATATGCTTTTTCTTTCAGCATGATAATCCTCCTGTATCATAACAAACATCTTTAAATACTCTCTATAAAAAATATACAACATAATATATTATAATCTCTTATTTTGGATTACAAAATAACTAATTGATACTAACATTATTAATAATTTTTTTCAATTTCTCTCTTGCCTCTACAGATAAAGGTTTAATAGGTTTTAAAGTATTGCCAACATCAATTCCTCTTAATTTTAATCCTTCCCTCATAACAACTTTAAAACTTCCCAATGAAAAGGCAATTGTTTTTTATCTATTACTCTTCCTTCAAGGAAACCCCATTCATCTTCTCATAGAACAAGGCCAGTCCTCCATGGTCTACTTCTGAGTGACCTTCTGCCATTAAAGTCTGCATCATCTCCATCACCTGGGCTG
>CAYOLB010000084.1:0-3274 GCA_964404675.1 uncultured Atribacterota bacterium
CAACCTTGCCATAATGGTCAACCCTGGCTTTTTCCAGTCTAAAGACTTCCAATGCCCTTTGTGGAAGTTGATGCATGGCCTTTTGATCTTTTTGGAAAAGTTCCGAAATCAGGATGTTTTTCTGGTAATGAAGTCTTTTCATATCCTGATCTGCTTTTTTAAAAAGCTCCTTATTGTATGCTTTCATATCCCCGAATTCGGGAACGGGTACCAGAAAATTTCTTCTATGATAGCCTATTTTGTTTTCCACAGACCCCTTCTCATGGCCACTGGCCGGATTGCAAAAATTGCTCTTAAAACCATAGTGCAATTCAAATCTGGCAAAACCTTGCGTTTTATCCCTCAGGCCGTATTTTTTAATTCTTTTGACTACTGGGGATAGATTATCAAACCAGACAGTGCCGGGAACCAGGAGGAGGTATTCAAAGATGTCTTTTAAACCGGTAAGCAGGCATTCCTGATTCTCTCCTTTGGTTAACTGGGTATAACCTACATTACTATAGGGGAAGGAGAGTGTCAGATAATGACCCTGGTATCTTTTTTGGTTTTCCACAAAGACCGCTTCTCCAAAATCGGCTTGCGCTTCACCAGGCGGATGTTCTAGCGGCAGGTAACCATCATTCTTGTTATTCATTTCCTTACGTAAGATGGCTACTTTACTCCTTACTGCCCTATCAGATACAGTAAACTGGTCACCAAAGATCTCTTTCAATCGGTCATAAATCCTCTGCGCAGTATGACGTTGTTTCCGTGGTGTCTGTAGATCTTGTTCAAGCCAGGCCTTGATGGTCTCTAGATACGGCTCTAATTTACTTTTGCGTTTCTTTCTTGGTTTTGGCTCTATATTAAAATCATCCTGCTCTGCATATTTTTTTACGGTCTCAAAGGCATGTCCGGTTTCTTTGATGATTGCCCTGTAGGACAGTCCTTTTCTTTCCCGTAAATATTTGATATCCTTAACTTGTTCCATTCTTAGCATCCTTTCATTACCCCCTTTAGCTTTAGACACTAAAAGGGTAGTTGATTGTTGGGGTGCTGGCAATCTTTTCTCCTGTTTTTATGCTAGAGTTTTATGCTTCCGTTTGATCTATTTTTATTATGCCAAAAACATATACTATTAGTGATTGGGTAAAGCATATCTTAAATTCTTTTACTTGTCCTTACACTAATAGTTATGCTGAAGGTGTTAACAGCAAAATTAAGGTTTTGAAAAGAAATGCTTATGTGTTAAATTTTTGACAAACTTAGAAACAAAATTCTTCATATGATGAATTGATATCTTTATTATTCAAATTAATTGAGGTTTTATTTATTAGTTTTTATATGTGCTATTATTATTAGGTTAATTAAAAATCTGGATTGAAGTTATTCACTCCAATCCAGATAAATTACTCTTTTTTATGGGTCACTTCGCATTTAACAAAGAGCCTAAATATAAAAGAATACCAAACCAACAGCTAAAAATAATACGCACATAACTGAAGAGTAAAGCATTGAAACTGTAGGGTCAACCTTTTTATTAAGATAACCTCCAACTAGACCAGCTACAACAAAGGTTGTTAAACAAGCAGGAGGAAGTCCCTGTCCAGCCATCGCAACATGTGCACCTCCAACAGCAGCATGCACAGGATTAACACCTATTGATTCAAGTGCAGGACCGAAAAATGTAAAAATAGCTGTTTGAGCTGTCGACTGTGAACCTGTAAGCATACCTATAAACACCATAGCTGCACTTCCACCCAATTTCAACATATTAGAACTCAACCCAACAGCAAATTCTTTTACAATCTCTATTTGACCAGCCAAATAAAATGATCCTACCATAAAACCTGCACAAACCTGAATTAAAGCAGTATTTTTAACATTTTTAAAACCATCTTTTATCGGAACCAAACCACTACCTCTAACCTTTTTAAATAAATAACTTACTCCAATACACACTAACAATGCCTTAACTATTGGGAAGTTTAACCCTTTTAATATAAGTATTCCACTTATAGGCTTAAAAATAAAATTTAATAAATCTAATAGTTCGATTTTAAATCCTGACCTAAGCACTACTATAACAATTAATACCATCAAAGGTATAAGTGTTTTCCAACCTTTTTTTACAATTTGAAATGCTTTTTCTTTTGGTATTAACTCTTCTGGAAGTTGTTTTATTTTTACAAAAATAGTCGCATAAAAAGAGCATGCTATAAGTATAAAACCTACAGTAAAATATCCTATGTTTATGACTGGATCAGCGGATTCTAATCCCATCAATGCTGAAGACATATAGAACGATTGTGCTATAGGAGGCATAATTGCACCAATTCCTGCTCCCATAACTATTAACGCAGATATCTGCTCTGGCTTTAATTGTATTTCTACAAGCACACCTATAACTAATATTCCAATAACAGTAGCTACAGCTATACCATCACCAAGTAAGGATCCTGAAATAGCTAACGATACCATTATGGTAACAACCAAACCCTTAGGTGATCGTCCAAACTTAGATCTTAAACTATTAAGAACTGTTTCCATAGTCCCAAGCTTAATCTGTGTTTGAGCATATATACTTCCAAATACTGATAAAGCAATAACCCATGCTAATTTGTCAACTCCATTTACAAATGCTACACCCCACTGGATTGGAGAGTAAATTCCTCCAAGAATTAATGCGGAAAACCCAGCAGCTACAAGACCTAATTGAATATTACCTCCTATATAAGGTATTTTTTTTATTAATATTATACTTAGTAACAAAATTACAGGAACAATAACTGAAATCATTTAATAATACCTTCCTTTTCATTTTTTTTATAGAATATGCTTTTCAAGATATAGAAACATTAAAAACTCTCATTTCAAATTAAAGTACTTCTATTACTTTATGTCATAGATGCAAATACATTGTTCTAATTATTACAGTTATTTATAATACTCAATTTTTTTATTATTACTTATACAATAATCCTTGTGAGATTTTTTTAATTACACCCCCAATATATTATATAACTGCTAACTCATTATTAGCACTAACAAAAACAAGCAAAGCATCTAGTATGTACTTTGAGGTAATGATTGTTAAGTTAATACAAAATCTAAATAGTTCAACAACTCCTTTACTTTTTAAATACTAACTTACAGTAAAATTCTAAAACTTTCATATTTACTACCTTTTCTTTGTAAATTTCAACCGAAAAGTACACCATATTTCACTCCAAAAGTGCACCACTATCTGTAAAAAAATTAACTCAATTTAGCCCATCTTTTTCCTCCTGTTCCT
>CAYOLB010000085.1:0-3434 GCA_964404675.1 uncultured Atribacterota bacterium
ACCAGGAATGTTCTACCCTGAACAGGATAACCACTGACTAACTCAGGCTGTTGATTCAACAGGTTTTTAATAGAAAATTGAATTGTAATCTTTTGATCATCTTCCTCATCAATAGTTAAATCCTGGGAAAGGTTGGCATTGAAAAAGGTATAAGGTTCCAAATCATCAGGCCGACCTGTTACGATATAACCATCCAAGCCAATTGTTAAATTGTCATCGTTATCACCCACTTTATCTGAATAGTTTAATCCAACTCCTATTTTGTGCTTAGGTTTCAGTTGAGTATCTGTATCAATATCTCTGGCATCCAGATAAGTATAACTGACATTTCCCAGAATATGTTCATCTAATTTTTTTTTCAGGAGAACTTCTACTCCATCTACCCGAGCTGAACCTATATTGGAGGGCCGCCATATCCCTGCATCATCCGGTGCCCAGTTAATAAGTTGACCGGAGTTTTTCCTGAACAGATTTAGCTCAGCATGCATATCTCCTGCTTGATTTAAATAACGAATACCAGCTTCGTAAGCCCATGCCGTTTCTGGAACTAAGTCTGGATTACCGCCAGTATAGGCATCTTCGGGCCAATAAAGATCATCAAAGGTGGGTGCACGATAGGCACGGCTAACCGAAGCATGAAAACTGACTTCATTTTCCAATCGGTAATTAACCCCGATTCTGGGATTAAATTGTCCACCGAATAATTGATTATAATCATAACGTAAACCAGCAGTTAATTTTAAATCATTATCTTCAGCAGCTTGCCAGCTGTCCTGGATAAAGACCGCGCTATTAATCGCCTGATGATTGCCAATATCAGTGCTGTCAATGGTATTATTTATTACTTCCCCACCCCAGGTTAAGGTGTGACCACTGTCAGAGTCATCTTTGTCATTAAAACTGAAATTATAATGGGTGCTATCAAAAGAAAAGCCAGTTGAATAGGTTTTATGGATACTCGGACCAGTATGGCCAAACATGCCCGGATTATCAAAAAAAATTCGGTGGGAAGAAAACCAGGCTACCGCATTTAAATCCCGGTCTTCCTCTCTTTTCTGCCAGTTTAAATTTAGATCTATATTGCGATCTTCTTGAATCGCCTCCGGACTGGGATAATCCGTTGAACCGGGCAAACCTCGGTTGTAATTATGAAATCTCAATGATAAATTAAGATCGGTCTGCTCATCAAGTTCATTGGATAATTTCCCCATAAAAAAGATTTTGTTTAATTGGCTGTTTTCCCGATCCCCATTTGTCTGATAGTATTGACTGGTTAAATAGGTACTTATATCCTCATCTTTACTTTGATAAGATACTGCATATTTCTGGGTTTTATAACTGCCTATATCAATACCTGATGTGACCAATCGATCCTCTTCACCTTGTCTGGTAATAATATTTATAACTCCACCCAGGGCATTTGAGCCATAGAGAGCCGATGCTGGCCCTCGATAAATTTCAATCTTTTCGATGATATCAGCCGGAATAAGACCCAGGTCAATTTTGCCTATTTGAGGGTCATTAGCCACCTGTCCATCGATTAGAATCAAAACTTGTTCTGGTGAAGAACCACGAATGCTAATCGACTTAATATCACCGGGTGCACCGTAATCGACTATTTCCAAGCCACCAATATTGGCGATGATTCCAGCCAGGTTATTAGATTGAGAAGTCTCTATCTCTTCCCGGGAAATGACTTCCACGCTGGCTATGGAATCTAAAACCAGCTCGGGATATTTAGAAGCAATGACCACAATTTCTTCCATCATAAAAATAGATTCTTCTTGTTGTGCTGCCCATATATGAGGGACACTTATAAATAGACTCATCATACTAACCAAAATTACTAAAGTTCCATAAATTTTTCTTGACATCGTATGTTATTCCTTCCTTAAAAATATAAAATCCAAAAACCTTAATAATCAAATCCTTCATATCATCCCCTTTATTTAATAAATAAAAAACTGCCTCCTCTTTCAAAGAAGGCAGCTTAATAAACTTACCAATATTTGTTTATCCCTGCTTCCCTCTATGTCGGAGGATTTTCAAGCAGACAACCATGGCAAGTCTTCTGGCTCCCAGCCCTTTTCTGTATCATCCTTCCCACCTGATGGGCAGTGAATGACACCGGGTTATACTGGTTACAGATGCGACAACAGCAACGGCATTGCACCGTTTTCCTTTTTAATCATTCCTGAACCATGAATGTATGAACATATTATTTATTGTATTTTTTTAAAAAATATTAGAAGCAATCTTCTAAACATTTAAAAATAGTATATTATTAATTACTAAAAATTTCAATATATTTATATAATTAATTTTTTATAATTTGTAACAATAAATCCATCTCTTTTGTATATTTCGCATATATTTATGAGAAAAAAGATAGGCTTAATCCAATTAGTATAGCAAAAGTGTGTGATAAATAAATATTACTGCGCTTCAAAAACTTCGCTGAATGAGTGATACTGGTATAGATATAAAAACATATTTTTATTTCATACAATTTCTACTATATTGATATTATTTTATTTAATAGAAAAGTTTTGCTTCACCAAATATTTTTCCAAAAAGACCGATGTTACAATTATTAACGGAATAGACACCAACCAGCGAATCACAGTAAATTCAACACCTAAAAATGATGCTTCAAAAACTGTCATGGGAATTCTTACTATAGCCGAAGCACCAACAAAAGTAAAGATAACGCTTAATCTTGCTCCTTTTTTATAAAGTACAGAGGAAACTGGCAAAGCAACTAATAAACCCCCGGCAATGGTTCCCGCTAAGATAATCCCCCAAATATAACCCCTGATACCTCCCTCATGCCCCAGATGTCTTTCAACCTTCTCCCTGGGAATCCAAACTTCAAATAAACCGATTAAAATAAAGGCACAGGGTAATATTTTCATCATATAGGTTAAGAATGATATCAGATTTTCTCCTATTTCCATTCCGGCAGGAAGATTGACAACATATGAATAGAATAAAAATGCAAGATAAATACCGATTAATAATAGATAAATGTTTCTATTTATGTTAGATTTTTTCTCTTGTTCTTTTCTCATAAAGCAATTTCCCCAAAATAAATGCCGATTAATAATGCTACAACAATGGCTATAATAAAACTCAATAAATTGCGGATTAGGGTAACTTTCTTACCGAAATAAGTCACCTCAACCGGGAAGGTCACAGTGCCTACCATCATTAAAGTTGTGGTAAAAGAAGCAATAATACAATAGGATATACCGCTGTTTCTCAGTATACCTGCCAGAGGGAAGGCTACAAAACCAGGCATAATGGTTACCGAACCCACCAAGGCAGCTATAATAATATTAGCTGTATAATGGCCAGCATTAAGATATTGAATGATTTTCTCTTGCGGAAGTAAGAATAATATAATCGAAACAAAGATTAACATGAATAAAAAA
>CAYOLB010000086.1:0-10410 GCA_964404675.1 uncultured Atribacterota bacterium
GTCTCAAGAACCTGTTTTCGCCATTGGCCAATTTGATTGGGATGGACCCCAAATTCACTGGAAAGCTGGGTTAGCGTCTTTTCTCCTTTAATAGCTTCCAATGCCACCTTTGCTTTAAAAGCGCTGTTATGACTCTTCCGAATACTCCTTGCCATACTCAATCTCCTTGTTACTATGACAGGTTAACATCCACCTTATCCCTCTGTCCAGTTTTTGGGGAGTATTATAGACTTCCAAATAAGATGTATATTGTTTGCTTTAAAAATTTTTAGAAAAAGATGTAATGGAATACCTCGTTCATTCTTTGTTAGTCCTATTCTAATATTTCTCCAATTACCCATTGAGACAATGGGTTCTCTTATTAATAAATAGCCTTGAGGTTTTAATACTCTTGTCAACTCAGATAAGACAAAACTCACATTTGGTATGTGATGTAATGCGCCAAAACAAGTTATTAAATCGAATGAATTATCAGGGAATAATAGAGAACCATCAATATTGGGTTTACAATAATTTGGAATAATATTTCCTAAAAACTTGCTTTGAAGATTTTCAGAAGGCTCAATAATTGTTATTTGGTTAATTCTATCTATTATTGGGGTTAATTCATGACCATATGCAGCTCCAAACCCTAAAACATTATCAAATTTAACCCACTGTGGAAGCTTTGAAAGGCCATGCATAATATTTAGAGCATGGTATCCATAATGATAGTTTTTTTTCTTGCTGCCTAAATTAGCATAACCTTCAGATTCTTCATCGTACCAAGTTTTAATTTTTGATAATTTGAAGTCATCACCATAAAGAACTTTTCCAGATAGGTATTCATCGATTTTTTTCATAGTGGTTTTTAAAAATGATTCATTTAGTTATGATTTAACAAAAGAAATATAATCGGAGCAGCATGTTTTAGTTGTAATTTGTGTATATATTATCTTGAAACTAAAAATTCATATAAATCTATATAATTTTGGTATCGTTCATCTTTCTTAAACATTCTTTTTACTCGATTTACACAGTCTT
Source organism: uncultured Atribacterota bacterium (assembly GCA_964404675.1). Taxonomy (GTDB): domain Bacteria; phylum Atribacterota; class Phoenicimicrobiia; order Phoenicimicrobiales; family Stramentimicrobiaceae; genus CAZWUL01. Next base: position 1,024 of record CAYOLB010000086.1, read on the forward strand.
TGGAATTAAAAGCTTTACCTTTTTCTTTAATTTTCTTAATTGCTGAGATAAGTTCATTTAAATATCCCTTCTCTACGATTATTCCTGTTAAATTATCAATTGCTTCGGGACTTCCTCCTGTTTTGTATGTTATAACCGGAGTTCCACAAGCTAATGACTCAAGATTAGTTGTTGGGAAGTTGTCCTCGTATGTTGGATTGATAAATACATCGCTGATGGAGTAAAGTTTTGCCAATTCATGTACGCTTTCCATTTGTTCAATGCCAATAATATTATTGGGCAATTTTTTTATTTGTTTATGATTGAGACCTACCAAAATGATTTGATATGCTGAATCGAGTTTTTTGCTTAGTTCAATAAAATCTTTTAATCCTTTACGGGGACTCCAAACACTGGCAACCCCCAATAAAACAAATTTATCTTTTACATTGTATTTAGACCGTATTGTTTGGTTAGAAGCTGGTTGAAAAATTTCTGTATTGATACCATTATGAATTACCTTCGATGGGGTGTTTTTTAAAAACGATTTTTTCAAAATGCCTGCCAACCAGTTTGAAACCGGCACTAACGTTAAATTTGGCAAATTTGAAAAAAGTTCTTTTTTTAGTTTAAAATTTTCCTCAGACCTGTCAATGAAATAGCTAGCAGGATACGTTGTTTTTTGTGGACAATGTGAACATTCTGTTTTCCATTTTTCACACCCGGCGTAATCGAAATAGACACAATGACCGGTAATCGGCCAACAGTCGTGCAATGTCCAAACCACCGGAATGTTTGCCTGTTTTAAAAAGCGAAACAGGATTTCAATGTTCAGGTAATAGCCATGAATGTTGTGGAGATGGATAATTTGGGGTTTGATTTCTTCAATTTGCCGGACCAGTTTTTTTGTGGCTGTTTTTGATGCCAGCCCATGTTTGTCGAATAACCGCGTTTGCAGCCCGTGTATTCTCATGTCCCAATCGTTCCCAATTTTAATTAACTCCGATTGACTGGGGCGTTCATTTCTTCCATAGGCAATCACACTTTTCCATCCTTGTGCCATCGCTTTTTGCCCAATTTCTTCTGCTATACGGCCGGTGGAGCCGGAGTTAACTAGTACGTTTATTTGAAGCAGAGTTTTCATTTATAGGAATTTATAAAGACAAATTTACAAGCGTTATAGATAGCTTCAACCATTTGCTCTGGCAGCCTTTGTTTTAAGTAGAAATTTCGAGCATTTTCTCCCATTTTTAAGTACTTCTCTTTATTCATTTCAATATCTTCCATAATATCATTTAATTCCTCATGAGAGGCATACAAGATACCGTTATATTGATCTATTATGTTGAAAATCTCACCTCCGGTAATTGCTTCCTTTTGTGTAATGAACGGAGTACCATAGCCCATGCTGGTTAATACTGAAAGTCCTGCCTGTCCGGGAGAGATACAAGCAATAGCTTCACGAAAGTGCTTTTCAAGTATTTGGTGGTCAAAAATTGCACCGTGTAAAATAATTTTTGTTTGGATATTTTTTTCATCTATCCAATTTTTAATTCTCTCAAATTCATCTCCATTTCCAATAATTTCAAGGGGTAAACAATTCTTACTCAATTTTGAATAGTTCAGGTAAGCTTCCAGTAATTCGTATATTTTCTTTTGTTTATATAATGTACCTACAAACAAAATTTTATACTTCGGGTATTCTCGATCGTTGTTAAAACTTACAAAGGTTGTGTTGTTTGCAACAAATAATGAATCCGAATTAAAACCAGCATTTTTATATTTTTGAACGGGATATTCTGAATAAAATATTTGGGCATTAGCCCTTTTAAAAATAAAATGCCGAATTGCATCAAATTTTTTATCCTGATCAAACAGTTTATTATAGGAAGCTGATACTCCTATTCCCCAATTAATCCATTTGTATTTTCTGAATGGATTTAGAATAAGAATATTTCGGTCTAAATACCGAATATTTCCTTCAGAAATAACAACATCATATTGCTTACATAGCTTGTGCAAATTTATCGGGTAAAAAGAAAAAGGGCCTAAATGTTTTAAGGGAAGATATTTCTGCTTAAACTGCAAATTCTTTTCTGTACGAATTTTGGCGCTATGTGCAATCGTTAAATCTACTTTTTCTCCCAGTAAATTAAAAATTGCTATTCTATAATCAGGAATCAGTGGATTTAATAATAATACTCTCATTATCCATTGATTTTTAATAGTCTGTCAATAATTCGTTTCGCAGTTTTGCCGTCCCATACTTCGGGGATGCCACCTTTTTCCAGTTTCCTGAAAATAGTTTTTCAAGCGCAGACTTAATAGCTTTGGGTTTGGTGCCAATGAGTTCATTGGTTCCAATGGTAATGGTTTCCGGACGTTCGGTATTGTCGCGCAGGGTCATGCAGGGAAGGTCCATAACCGTAGTTTCTTCGGTAATGCCTCCCGAGTCGGTAATTACAGCAAAGGAAGGTTCCACCAGATAGCTGAATTCAAGAACCCAAATGGCTCAATCATAAACAACCATTTATGCGCAATACCGAGATTTTTGAGAATTTTTGCTGTACGTGGGTCTACCGGAAAAATAAGAGGCAGGTTTTGTGAATGATTGATAATTTCATCCAGCAACTCTTTCAGTTTGGACTCTTCATCTACATTGGCCGGGCGGTGGAGGGTCATTACAATGTATTTCTCTTTTTTCAGGTTGAGTTCGTCACAAACCGGGGGCTTTTGAAAGCGTGGTCGGTGTTTGAGCAGTGTGTCTATCATGGTATTGCCTACCCTGAAAATGCGCTCCTGCGGTACGCCTGATTTGAGCAGGTTTTCGTTGGCAATATGGGTAGTAGTAAAAAAGTAATTGGTAATGCTATCGGTTACCATTCGGTTGATTTCTTCGGGCATGCACCAGTCCCCGAGCGGATACCACCTTCCACATGCGCCACTTTTACATGAAGTTTTTGTGCGGCAATGGCACAGGCCATAGTGGAAGTTACATCGCCAACCACAAGACACAAATCGGGTTTTTCTTGCAACAACAGTTTTTCGTAACCTACCATAATGGCTGCAGTTTGTTCGGCCTGGGTCCCACCACCTGCGCCGAGGTTTACATCGGGCTCGGGAATACCCAATTGTTCAAAAAAGGTACCGCTCATGTTGCGGTCGTAGTGCTGGCCGGTGTGCATTAAACGGAAGTTGATGTTTTTTCCATTCTGTTGAGCAGCTTTTATTGCGGCTATAATAGGTGCAATTTTCATGAAGTTGGGTCGTGCTCCGGCTATGAGATCAATTTTCATTATGATTGTTGTTTATAAGGTCATATAAAAGATCTATATTTTTTATATTTATATAATAATTTCTTAAATCAGCTAATTGTTTGTCATTTTGTCCTGTTTCAATATTGCTTTTATTTAAAGAGCTGTTCGTTAGATTTATAACAGGTAAATAGTTTGAGTTGTATTTAGACTTTACCATGTTTGTTTCTTTAAGACGTGCCATAAAATTTAACCAGATATCATCAGCGTTAAAACAAGTTTTCTTAAAGATTTCAATATCAAAAACATCACTATGTAAACTCCCTGGAGGATACAAAACACCGCCAACACCTATTGGCATAATTCTATTTGTTGGGCCATATTTTTTTTTAATATTTTTCCATTTCTTGTAAGGTAAAATTGAATCCCCATTTATTCTAATTTCTGAAGCATGATTACAAATTATGAAAGATGGATGTTTTTTATGCAATTGCACCAAATACGTTATTAAATTTGAATTATAAATCACATCATCATCTATTGTTATTATAATTTCTTTTGGAAATTCCTGCATTGCATAATAGTATTTTTTATGCGATCGTAAATCATCCTCACATAAGCGAATTTCCAAACCTCTTTTCTGCATTTTTATCAAATTTTTAGGCAGCGCTTTTAAGTCCTTGAACTGATTTAACGAAAGCCACAAAATGATACGGTCTGGTTTGTATTTTTGCCTTATTATAGATTCAATAACAATCCAGATTCTGTTAATTCTTTGAGGAAACGAAGTTAAAGAAACGATTATTTGTTTTTCTTTTTTTTGATTGAGCTCGATGCTATGCCGGATAAAAATATTTGAAACTCGAAAATATGCAGGTATTAAAATATTTGCTAATATTCTTGTGGAAAATCTTATTGCTGAATAAATTCTTAATTTCCGGAGAAAACTATATTTATCCTCAATTGAATAAATCTTATCAAAAAAATTGACCATATTTTAAGGTATTAAGTTTTTTCTTGATGCCAAGCGAGCAAAAACAAAACCGGTAATTGGAGTAGTATAAACAAAGTTTAAAAATGAACCCTCAATTAGCATTAAAACAAGAATTACTCCGCCCATTACCAAACAAACTGCAGATTCGTTCACTTGCTTTTTGTAATAGTTTTTATAATGAAACAATATGCTTGATAAAAAATATAAAATGATTGGGATGGAAAGAAACAAACCAAAAGTATGAAATAATTCAATATAGGGAGAGTCCATAAAAAAACCTGCCCCGGCATCCTGCATTGTTCGTTTACTTACCAGGCCGCGAGGCAAGATATAATTTTCGAAATCTCCCACAAATCGATTAAATGAATTTAACCGAGTGTTGTCAGCAGTTGAAATATCACTAGAAATCAATTGTTCTGTTTTAACAAAAATCCGGACATATAATGTTGGAGATACATCTGCAGTAAAAGATTTAACTATTGGAAACAGGTTGATTATGATAATTGTAATAAAAAAAATCGATACAGATAAACTAATAATTCTTTTAAAATTAAGATTTATTTGAGTAAAAAAACTCAGAATATATGAAACCAGGGCAATTGTTATTTGTCTCCGTAATCCTGCAGTTATAGAAATAATTAAAGTGACACCTAACACAATGTACGTTAATAATTTTTTTTTGTAGATAATGGAAATTGAAATCATTAAAGCCAGTGCGATCATATTTCCATAAACTGCCAGACTAACTCGCTGAGTATATATGTTTGATATTAATTGATTTAATGATGCCAAACCTAAAATCATCCAGCCGAAAGCTGAACCTAAAGCAATATAAAATATATAATTGATGTTAACCACTTTTTTGTTTTTGAAAATAGAAAAAACCAGCAACATATATATATAACTACGCGCGGTAGATATAATAGAAAAAAGAGGAAAGTAAGCAACGATTAAAGCGATAACTGTTAAGAATAATATAATAAAAAAACCAATTATGAAAATTTTTAAATTGATTCTTAGATTAAATAATTTTCGAAATTTAAAATAGAAAGGAATAAATAATAATTCCGGGAGTGTTAAAGGAAGGTTTAAAATATTTTGTGAGATATATGAAGCTATTGGTGAAAACACAATAAATCCACCTAAAATTAATACGAGATTATTGATTAGGATTCTATATTTTGAAATTTTAATTTTAACCATAAATGACTATTATCAAATCAAGATATTTATAGATTACAAATTCAGATACTTGAAAACTTTATTAAATCTATTCAACCAGGTATGTTCTCTTTCAGCTCTTTCACGAGCAGCAAATTTCATCTTTTTTCTCAATTTTTCATTTTTTGGTTGTAAATAAAAGGTTGCTTTTGAAATCATTTCATCTGAATTTTTATATAGAATAATTTCTTTGTCATTTTTAAAATAGTTTTCCAACTCAGGCGTATAAGATGTTAATTGCAGTCCACCACACATTGGGATTTCAAAAGTCCTTAAATGAATTTTATGAACCGGATTTTTTAAAGCATAAGTATTTCTGAGTTCTGTTATACCTAAGGATAATGCAAGATTAGAATATAATTTGTTCATTTCGGAAAATGAAACAGAAGGAAATAGATTTAAATAATCATTTCTAACCAATAAATTATCAGATTTATTTCCAATTTTATTCTTTATTGCACCCCATATTACGTTGCGCCCAATTTTAAATCTGCTTAAATAAAAAAATGAATTTAGCAGTTGTTTATAATCTGCAATAGATTGGTCTTCGGAATTGACAACATTTGTATATACATGGCAGGTTATATTATTTTTTGTCAATTGATTAATTTTGCTGGTTCTTGTACCATATGGTGTTCCAATGAAACCTATGGCATCGATTTCACCACTATAATTAATATGGAATCGGTTAGGATTAGCAGCATACGGCATAAATAGGGTGTTACAGCCCCATTTTTTAAACAAATATTGGGTTTCACGCGAGGTAAGCCAAACTAAATCAAATTGCGGTGCAATTTTCTGGTGCATAAATGGTGCATGTAAATTATCGAAACAAATTAACAGTGTTGGTACGCTCTTACTTCTTACAGTTTCAATAGTTTCACTAAAAATTTGTTCTGAGCCAACACATGTCATAAATAAATCGGGTAATTTTTTTCTAATTCTAAACGATTTAATAAATTCTTCGTTTGCGATACTAAAATTTTTATAAGCTAGTGGATTAAAAACTTCTATAGTATGACCGTTTTCTTCTAGTTCATCAAAAATATGGATACGCTGCCATTTATCCATATACCTATCTTGCTCTGGCCAATAATAAAGAATGTTCATCAATAATTTTTTTTAAAATTTTGCATTGTGAATCAAAAAATATTTCCTTAAATAGTGTAAAATGATTTTCCTTTCATCTGATTCCAGGCCAGTTACGTATATTGCAACAATTGTCCAAAAAAACGCAATTAAGCATATTATTATAAATTTAAAATTTAATTCGGCAATAAATACTTTTCCAATAAATGGAATTGCCAATGAGATTAAAACAACGATTATTATTTTGTATATAACTTCTAAAAAATAATAATATAAATTAATGTTTAGTAACTTTTTAATAATTACAATTCGCGCTATAAAAATTAGCAAGGAGAAAAAAATTCCAATCCAAAAGGCAGTCTCCGGGGGAAAATTAAGTTTGAAGAATATATAAGAAGCTGGAACAATAAAAATCATTATTGCACCTGTTATTCCCTGATATTTCTTTATGTTGCCAGTAGCTTGTGCAGCTGTTGTTAGCAGTCCGGTAAGACTTTCAATTAAAATATTTATAATAATTAATTGAGTAAAAATTACAGAATATTCGGGAACTGTTTTTAGCCATATTTTGAGCAATGACTCTGTTTCTAGTAAAACCGGAAAAGACAAAACAAATAACAAAAAAAAAGAATATTTTGTGCCTTGATAAATTAGCCTTTCTAAATTTTCATATTTATTTGTTGCAAATAGTTTAATAATTTGAGGATTAATTGCCATTTGAAAATTTCTTAGAAAACTGTTTAGAAGGCCAATAACCTGATATGCTATACCTCTTGCGGCATTTACAACTGGTCCGAAAAAAATATTTAAAAGTATATTTATGCCTTGCCCGTTTAAGGTGTATCCCAAATCGACCATTAAATTCCATCCCGAAAAGCTCAACATTTTTCTAAATAATCTTCTGTTCCAAAAAAAAATAAATTTGAAATGTTTAAAATTAATATTACAATACATTCCATATATAAACCTTATTAATAAGGCTACTCCAAACATTAAAACAGCATAAAATTTCAGTTTGTCGAATCCAAACCATTGCAGCATAAAAACAATAAGTAGTTTTAAGCTTACTTCGGCAATACTCACCCACGCAAAAACATTCATGCGCTCGTGGGCAATGATCATGGCATTATAGGGTACGCTTACCATATTCACCATGAGGGTTAAAATGGAAAACTGATAAACCCAACGGGCAGCTACCATGCGTTCGGCAGGAATGGTGAGCTGTGTGTTTACAAACCACAAACCAACAGTTTCAGCTAAAACAAGAATAATAAGGGCAATGAGAAAGTGTATATTCAAACTCATACTAAACACATTGTGCAGCTGTATTTTGTCGTTTCTCCCAATTTCAAAAGCCAGAAAACGTTGCGTGGCTGAAGCCATAGCACTGTTCAGAAATCCAAACATGGTTACGAACCCGCCTACCACGTTGTAAATACCAAAGTCTTCAACCCCCAGGGTATTTAATACAATACGTGATGTGTATAACGAAATAGCCATTGTAAGCAGCATCCTAAAATACAGCATTGCTGTATTTTTGGCTATTCGTTTATTATTTTCTGAATTCAAGGGTCGAAGCTGAAAGCTGAAAGCTCTAATGAATCTTTGAGGGTCACCCATTAAAGGGCGTCAAAAAATGGGGTAGAGTAGAAGGCAGACTCCAGTTTCCGTAGGAATAGGCCTATCTGTTTCCGCCCCTTTCGTTTGGCGGTGCCTCAATAGCCACTCCATAGAATCCTTTGTCAGCCCTCCCTCATCAAACCGTGCATGCGGTTTTCCCGGAGAAACGAAGGGGTCAGGTCTTCATTCTTGACACATGTACTGTTTTCTCAATCTTTTTAATTTTTCTTTCAAGCTTTTTGTCGTTTCTCAATTTTTCCTTAACACGCCTGCATGCCTGGGATACCCCGGATTCTCCACATCTTTTTAGGGCCATATCTTGAATCTTGCAGATTATTCTTGAACCACGAAGCAAAGAAGCTCGAAGCTGAAAGCTGATAGCTCAAAGCGAAAAGCCTAAAAGCGTAGAAGCTCGAAGCTGAAAGCTGATAGCTCAAAGCTGAAAGCTGATAGCTCAAAGGGAAAAGCCTAAAAGCATAGGAGCTCCCCAGTGAAATACGCTACGCTGTCATGTCCATGAATTTCACGGGGCAAGCAAAGCTGAAAGCTGAAAGCTCTCCAGTGAAGCCCCTGTCTTCGTCAGGGAGCCGTGCGGGCTGTTTCATCCTGATGGAATAGGGTTTCCATTCCATCGAGCAGAGCGGGTCGGGCATAGCTGATAGGCCGTAACCCTGGGCACAGTTAAGAAATAGTATCCGTAAGAGCGTTGAAGGCGACAGAATCATACCTGTCACAGTGCACCATTTGGAGGCCGTAGGTCATTGATCATTTTCTGAATATTTTCGCCAAGCTTGGCTATGTGATTCGCGCACACATCATAGATCAAGTCGGCATCAACATCAAAATAGTGATGGCTGATAATGTCTCTCATGCCCTTGATCTTTTTCCAATCAATGCCAGGGTACCTCCGCAAAAGGCTATTATCAGTAACTTTATCAAGGTTTTTCAGCGATTCTCCAATAGCTATTAATTGCATGCAAATTGCGTCAATCTTCTCGATGCCACCCTCTGAATCGGTAAAATCATTAGCAGTCCGGATAGGTTCGAACCTCCTTTGGATAGTCTGGATGGCGTTCCGTATTTGCTCGAGGATTTCAAGAATGAGTTTCTTGTCAAACATAAACAGCTTCTCTCTCAATTCTCTTTCGGAGGAAAGGGTTCATCTTCTCCCTATATCTCACAACATCAACATGGCATCTGAACTGTTCCTCAAGCTCCTGTTTTATTCCT
>CAYOLB010000087.1:0-2521 GCA_964404675.1 uncultured Atribacterota bacterium
ACAATAAAATTAAAAATTTAATCTAAAAACAAAAAACCAAGAACTTTTTATTTAAAAAGGTACTATTTAGTTATTCCCTATTTTTATAAAAACTAGCAGCGAGTCAAAATTGTATAAAGTATTCCGTATAACGTATATAGTTAAAACAAATTCAAATACAATCAATTCAATGATAAAAACTGTTTTTAATTAACAGCTTTTGGTTTTTAGTAAAAGAATTTGGGCAATAAGGGATGAGATTGCTAAATTATCGTTGGTATTTGGTATTTAGTTTAAAAAATTATAAAAACTGTGGCTCTATAATACTTTGTTTTGTGTTGGAAAACTAATATAATATTTTGAATATCTTATAATGTAAGTGCTGGAAGTATAAATGAATCAATAAAATTAATTTGTAGGAATAAGAAAGAATAGAGAGTTTTATGCAACTAATTTCTTCTATATGTATTGCTACTCCTTAAAGCAATGGCTTCAACATTCACTTCTTCATTATCCTTATCAACTGTATAGATAATTCTCCAGTCACCAATTTTGTATCTATATTTTCCATATAACTTTCCCATTAATTGGATTATTTTTCCAGGGAAATAAATTGGATTTTTTTCAATAATACTTAATGCATGATCTATTTTTTTTAAATCTTTAGCTTGTAGCTTTTTATAAATCTTAACAGCATTATGGGAAAGTTTAATATCATACATCTATCAACTATTTCTTATACTCTTCCAGGAAGTCTTCTTGTTTTCTAAAATTTCTTTATGTCCGATTTCTATCATTTTCATTATTTCTGGATCGTTTTCTAGTTCTTTAGTAGCTTTTTTACTTTCATCATCAAAATCATATAAATCCTCATATTTATATAGAATAGTAATATTAGTGAATTTGATACTCTTTTGATTATAAGTTTCTTCGGTTGTCCGTTCTATTTGTATAGGTTCTGTTACTACCAAACTAGTCCCTCCATCACTATTACAGACGTTGTTATAATAATCGATTGATCTATTTTTGTCATTCTCTATTTTTCTAAAAGGATTCTCAGTAAAAAACATCTTTTAAATAACCTCACTTTCTCTTTATTCTCTCATTTTTCAAAAATCCAACCCAAATCGCCAACATTAATATTGTAATTAATATGCTGGTCAATTTTTTCTTTATGAATGGTAATATTACTACTAAATACATACCTTACTATCTTGTTTTCAATTATTGCCCTTGGTAAATTAAATTGAGAAATATTTTCTTCTTCATATTTTTTTTGAGGATTAAATGGGATATCTAATTGCAATTCTCTTGAAAATTCAGCATATAATTCCCATAGTAAATCTTGTACTTTCCCTGCAACCTCTTCTTCTGCTTTAACTACTCTTAGACCGTATTCTTTTGCTTCTCTTCGGCAAATAATTGATTCATGAGAATAGAGCTTTTGGGTTAACTTTTCAATTATATCTTCCTTATTAATATTTTCCATATTATCGTATCCTGATAGTGTCATTAATTGTGATGCCATGTGTCTTATTTGCAGGTAGGATCTATAAATTCTACCTAAAGCAATTGGATCCAATTTATCAGCCAATTTTAAAAATATTTCAGCTAAATCTGTAGCTTGCTCAATTTTAAGTTCCTTTCTAGCTAATTCAAAATAATTGATAATATCTTCAACACTGATAGGAATTGGCTTATTTTGAGATAAATCAGACCTTGGGTTAAAGGGTGTTGTAATAGAGGGATCTATCGGACTTAATTCAGCCAATGGTGTCATAACTATTTCATCTGCGCCTAATGCAATTAAAGTTGCCGCACTATGTGCACGGAAAGGTATTAATATAGAAAAATAATCTGTAAATTCTCTTAGTAGATTTACCAATCTCCAAGGAGTTAAGACGCTCCCCCCTCTGCTATATAAAAATAAATCTAATTTTTTAACTTTTCCAATATCTTTTAATAACTTATAGAAAATTGGAATAACATCATCAGCAATTTTCGTGCCAAAATTTGGTTTATCTCCAGTAATATAAGCTATTACTAATGATTGTCGTTTTTCTTCAATTTCTTTTAATATTTCTTTTTTACTACTTTTTATATTGTTCATGATAATAACTCACAGAATTACCTAAGAATTGCTTGGGCAACTAATCATAAATTATGCTAATCTTAATCTATTCTAAGCTCTTTTTCATTATTTTTCAATATTTAATTATTATCTCATCAATTATAATAAGTTTATGATCTGCAATGAAAGGCACACTCTTTAATAGATAAAATAAAATCATCTCGAACAAATCAATTAATCAAATTATTGCACTTTTCTATTTCCACAGAAATTTGCCAATTGTTTTATTCAGTTTTTTGCCTACATATTTGTTCTTGGCCCGGCGGGCGATTTTTTTGGGATTTCCGCTTGCTACTTTGCTGACATCATTGGCTGCCCGGGCTAGTTTGTAGAGCATGCTGACGAGTTTGGACATAATTTTCCTCCGGAAAATCGTATAAAGTATACCGTATAACGTTCACCCCCACCTTA
>CAYOLB010000088.1:0-1992 GCA_964404675.1 uncultured Atribacterota bacterium
GTCCGGATGAATTCACTTTAAATCGCAAAGACCATAAAAAGATAGCAGTGGAAATCTTCACCTATCCGCTTAAAATAAAAGACAAGCCTTTGGTACTTGCGATAGCCCGGGATATCAGTGAACGAAAAAGAATAGAAAAAACCCTCTCTGAAAGAGTCAAAGAACTAAATTGTCTTTATCGTGTTTCCAAAATTATAGGTGAAGCGAATATCTCTGTTCGCCAGGCTCTTCAGTCTATAGTGGAGATATTGCCCTCAGGCTGGCAATATCCTGAGTTGGTCTGTGCCAATATTAAGCTGAACGACCAAAATTATCAATCAAAAAATTTCCGGATTACGAAATGGAAACAGTCTGCTTCGATTACTGTAAAAAACCAAGCAATCGGTGAGATTGAAGTCTATTATTTAAAATCAATTTCCCAATCTGAAGCAGACCCTTTCCTGAAAGAAGAACACAATTTAATCAACTCCCTTGCAAAAAGGATTAGCCAGTATTTAGAGGTTAAAAAAGCAGATGAAGAATTGAAAAAGAGTGAAGAATATAACCGTTCAATAATAGAGGTCATTCCTAATATTATTTTCAGAATTAATAAGCAAGGCATTTACCTGGATGTCATCGCTTCTTCTAAAGATATGCTTTTTTTACCAAAAAATGAATTGCTGGGCAAAAATTTAAGAGACACATTGCCCGAAAAAACAACCACACGTGCATTAACTTACATTAACAAAGCAATTAAGAGTAAATCACTGCAGGTTTTTGAATATGACATGGAAGTACCTGCTGGTAATCTGTGGTTTGAAGCACGTCTATTGCCCTTTGGTGAAGACGATGTTTTTGTCCTAATCCGGAATATAACTGAAAGGAAAAAAATTGAGAAACAACTTGAAAAACTTGCTCGGATTGATTCATTAACCGGCTGTTACAACCGCAGGTATGGTCTGGAATTGCTGGATAGACAGATGAAATTATCGACAGCGTAATAAGTCCCCTCTATTACTGGCCTTTCTGGATGTTGATAAATTTAAGTCCATCAATGATACCTTTGGCCATGAAGAAGGTGACCAAGTCTTAAAAGAAACTGTTGGATTATTTAAATCTACCTTAAGGGAAGTTGATATTATCTGTCGGATGGGAGGGGATGAGTTTTTACTGATTTTTCCGGATAACTCTTTACAAGAAGCTTCTCTTATCAGAAGCCGCCTGGAAAAAGAGTTAATTAAACTAAATCGTAAGATAGAAAAGGATTACAATATCCAATTTAGTATAGGATTCTCGGAATATGCACCTGAAAAACCAAAGTCCCTGGATGAACTGATAGCCACTGCTGACCGGAGAATGTATGAAGAAAAGAATAGCAAGAAGTGAGGCGTTTAAAATAATTATTCTTTTTCTATATAAATTATTCCCCAAAAAGGAGGGTTTAAGCGGCTTGTCTGTGGGACCGGCTGCCCTCATACTTATAATAACAAAAATATTTTAAAATATAAATATTTAAAGATATTTATTTGTGTAGTATATCTTCGTAATTATCAACTCCTGTTACTGTAATTCTCATATTTCCTCCCATAGTTGCGTATTTTACAATATTTTTTTGATCTAAATAATCAGCATTAAAGTCAATTATATTTTTATCTATTCCTTCAAGCTCATTAATTTTGTAAACATTAAATGTGCCACCCTCGATAGACCCCGATTCTTTTGCTTTATTATAAGCATGTTTTAAAATAATATTTCTAATTTGTTGATCTCCCATATATTCCCCCTAACTAATAATTTTATTATTGAATAAATATTACCACAACTAATATGTAAATTTAAATACTACAAGTCACTTGTACCTTTGTGTAACTTTAACAAATTTTATCCGAAACTCTACCGGAAATAACTGAAGGAATATCGTTACCGATAAAATTTTAAGAGTGGGATTTTCCTGACTTTTGCCATTTGCCCATAATCGGAATACAATTCATAAGAAACTCTCCTGGTATAAAT
>CAYOLB010000089.1:0-7990 GCA_964404675.1 uncultured Atribacterota bacterium
TTTTTTATCTTTTGTTAAATGGACATCAAGCTCAACTCCATCTGCACCAACCTGTAAAGCCTGATTAAAAGCAGCTTTCGTATTTTCGGGTGCTGTTCCTGAAGCGCCTCGATGTCCTAAAATATATACATTATGCATCTGCTATCTTAATTAATCCAATCTATAATAATGAAATTGTTTCTTTTTTATGTATCTAGCAATTTGTATTATATGATGTGTAATAACCCTACTTTTATATATTATGATTAATCTAAAGGAAAATCAACAAATTTTCTAAAACTGATATGGAACCCATTTGTTGTCTTCAATATTGAATAATCAACACTAAAAATTGTGCATTTATTAATTATTATAGCTTATCACAACTATATTTTCGTATGGGAAGAAAAGCATGGACTTGTTTTTTGTATTCGATGAAATCTTCACCAAATTTTTCATGTAAAAATTTACTTTCTTTCCGAGCAGATATGATTAAAAAACCTATAATAAAAAACACAAACATCATGATAAGCACTATTGAATAAAAAGTAAAAGAGTTATTATTGGTACCTATAAGTATTGCTCCATTCATAAAGATAAAAATTCCAATATAAAGAGGATGCCTGACGAAGGAATAGACCCCTTTAGTCATTATTCTGGTCTTAGAAAGGATATGTCCGGCCCAGGTGTGATATTTACCTAGATCTCCTTTAGCTTTTATAACCATAAATGTACCAATGATAGTTAGAATCATCCCTATATGGGTATAAATAAAAAGATTTTCTAAATTAATAATTACATAAACATTAATCAACATCGGTAATAAATAGAAAAATTTAATAAAAAATATTAATCTCCTATTTAAAAGAGGAGTCATTCCTCTTTTATTTCTAAAATCAGATATAAAAAAAGCAAATATGAGTAGAACAAAAATTGTCATTATCTTAAATATTAATAAATTATTCATTCAAATATTTTCATCAAAACCTTTTTTCTTTAATTTTTTTCATAATTTCTAATAACCTATCCCAATTTTAATAAATACCCATTATTCTTAAGCCAACCTTTATATGTCTTATATTCTGGCATAATGAGATGCACTTTCCCCCAAAATATTTTTGAGTGGTTTTTCTCATCTAGATGTATCAATTCATGTATTACTACATAATCAATTACTGGCAACGGGGCCATGATTAACCGCCAGGAAAAATTAAGGTTACCTAAATAAGTGCAAGAACCCCATTGCCTCTGGGCATTAGATATTTTTACTTTATTATACTGAAGTCCTGTTTTTTCTGTGTAATGTTTAACCCTATTTCTAATTTTCTCATAAGCTTCCTGCTTATACCATTTCACAAAAGCTTCCTTCGCATCATTTATGCTTTTTTGCAGGAAAAAACAACTATTTTCCAATTTTAGAGGACAGTTTGTTTCATTATTTCCAACTATCCTTAAGGGATACAGTGTTCCCAGATAAAGAAATTTCTCTCCATCTATAAATTGCTTTTCGGTAAAATGAATATCTCTTGTAATAATTTCTTTCTGCTTTTTCTTTAACCAGTTCTGATGCTTTAAAATAAATTGCATAATGATATCATCCTCAAGCCATAATGGAGCCTTCACAACTAATGTTGCATCTTCACATACCTGCAAGGCAATGCTCTTTCTTTTGGAACGGATAATTCTCTTTATCTTCATGTACTGCTTTCTATCAATCTAAATTGCTGGTTTCTTAAATTAAATCAGGAATAAACATCAGGAAACTAAAATTTTTTCTTTCAACACATTAAAGTACTCAACTTACTTTAAATGAACACTAAGAAAATAGTCAATAATCCCTTCCTTGATGGCATGAGCAAATTCAATTTGGTTCATTGATGTGAGTAGATACCAATTATCTTCCGGATGCATCATAAAGGCAGTTTCAACCATCACACTGGGAACTTGTGGACACCTCAAAACAACCAAATCGCTTCTCTGCCAAATTCTCGCCTTAGGTAAACCTATACCTTCAATCAAATTCTCCATTATAGTTTCTGCTAACAATTGATTAAAATTATAATTATAGATTGTCATGTGTCCATGATAATTTATAGCATCTGCCCCTACGGAATGAGCATTGGCATGAATACTTATAAATAGGTTTGCATTATTTTTGAGAGCTAAGTCAATACGTTCAGAGAGATTCACATTCACATCCTCAGTCCGGGTCATCAGTACATGTGCCCCTTCTTCCTCAAGCACATTTTTCAGATATTTACCAATTTCCAGTACCACATCTTTTTCATGAATATTTCCTGGACCAATAGCACCTGAATCCATTCCCCCATGCCCGGGATCAATTACTACAACTTTATCCTGTAAAAGATTATAGCCTGTAAAGTCAGTTGGCTTATGTATACTAATTTCCAGACCTGTCTTTCTCCATTGGTAATCAAAGCCAGTCATAGGTTTAGAAAGTTCTGCTGTGACTGCAACTACATCAGAACCTTCTTCTGGAATAAGTTCTACTTTTATTTCTTTTAAAGAAGGTGCAAGACCATTATAGGAAATATTCTTACTATTGCTAATACCATATAAAATAAGCCTGATACCGTTCCCCCCATCTTCTATAAGAAAAGGAATGCCTTCTTTCATATTAAAAACAATTGTCACCATTTCCCTGTTTTCACTAATCTGGACTCCAGAAATATCCCCACCAGGATTTTGTGGTAAACCTTGGACTTCTCGAACATCGTCCTTGTGAATTAAATAATTATTTGCTCCCAGCTTTGTTCGTAAATACTCTCCGGCAATGCCTGTAACCTCAAAAAGCGTTCCTGGTAACAGGTAATATCCCAATACCTCGGTGGGCAACCCATTCCCTCCCAGGGTAGAACTTTGAAAAACGAAAGAATCTTCTTTAACTCGATGAATTTTGGCTTGTTCATTTACCACTTCAACCACTTTTAGAGCAGATTTAGAATATAAACTAACTCTACCTAGCAACTCTTTGCTTGTTGTCTCATCTTTCCTGCGTAAAGTAACTGTGATAGCCTGGGGGTTCATTTCACCCAATAAACGAACATCCTCTTCTTTGATAACATAACTTCCCTTATAAATACCTCTTCCCTTCAGCGGTAAATCAGGAACATTGAGCTCTTCCATCAAAACTTCATGTGGGTTATCACCAATTTGAAAAGCTGCTTCGGCTTCCGGGCTTCCCTGAAACATTACCCTTATCTCATCACCAACCATTAACACCTGATTCTTTTGAGGTTGCATGCGGGTAGAATGGATAGCTAAGGGGTTAATTGGTATTTCTTCCCATATTTTGGGATAATATACTATTCTTTCAATTGATACTTTTTCGCTACCTCTACTGGCAGAAATGACAATCGTGGCTGTTTCTCCCTCCGAAATGTCAACCACAGTTAGAAAATTACCTGTTCGGTAATCATGAATCTCAACTTCTTTACCATTAACAGTAACCTTGATATCAGGGGAGGCACCAGTTGTCCCAAAAATATATAATGGACTTTTCCAGATAGTTGTTTCAGTTTGCGAGGGAAATGCTATATTTAAAGATGGTTTTTCCGCTTTTTCCTGCCATCGTTCTAATTTATCCAATATTTCAAGGGAAAAACCTTTTTCATAAACCTCTCTTACATAGATTCTCTGTTCAGACTCCGGCAATTTTTCTAATAAATCAATAAATTCCATTTCATGAGCATCAAGCTCGTCCAATGAAGCAAGGTATATCACATAGATGGCGGGGAATCTACCTTCAAGATATTCACGCACATTCTTAGTAAATGAAAAAGAGATATTTGTATTTATAAATAGGAAAAATACCAAAACTAATAATAAATTAAAAGTTTTTCTCATTCTTTAAACCTTAAATATTTATATTAATTTTTTTAATAATTTTAAATCTATCTCTATGTTCTTTTTCCCTATTTATGTATTACATATAACCTTTCATCTAAAGATATATTTTTTAGCAAGATTGATAGTTTCAATAATATTTAAATTAATTGAAAGTGAGGAATAAATATTTTGTTATTATTTTCTAATATTAAATCATTCTAATTAAGAATTATAAATACAAAATTTTATAAAATATATAATTAAATGGGTTACAAAACTCTTTATTCAAATTCAAAACCCTTCTCTTTGAATAGCTTTACACAAATATCTACTACTTTAGGATCATACAAAATTCCTTTATTTTTAACAATTTCAGCAAGTGCTTTGTTAATCCCAAGGGCTGGGCGATAAGGCCTGTGAGACATCATGGCCTCTACGACATCTGCTACAGCAATAATCCTTGCCTCTAATAAAATATCGTCACCTTTAAGCTGATTGGGGTATCCAGAACCGTTAATCCTTTCATGGTGTTGAAGAACAATGTTAGCAATAGGATGAACGAAATCAATATCTTTCAAAATATCATAACCAATTTTGGGATGATTTTTAATTAATAAAAACTCTAAATCAGTTAGCTTGCTAGGCTTTGTCAGGATCTCTGATGGAATTCCAATTTTACCAACATCGTGTATTAAAGAAGCAATTTTAATTCCTTCAATCCTATCCTCAGGCAACTTTAGTTCCTTAGCTATTTTAGTTGATAGTTGGGCTACTTTATCCTGATGCCCTGAGGTATATGGATCCCTTGTACCAACTATCTTAGAAAGGGTCTTAATAGTAGCATTCATGGCTTTCTCAAGCTTTTTTTGAGCTTGTATACGATTGGTAATATCCTCGGCAGCACTCATTATGCCTACTATTTTACCATTTCTATCATGAATAGGCGCAACTGAAAGACTTATAGGAAATTGGGTGCCATCCTTACGTTGACGAATTAGTTCTTTACCAACAAACCCTTTTTCAACTAAAGCCTTACGGCGAAGTGTTAGGAATTCATTCTGGTTGCCTTTGGGTATCATTGGCAATTCTTTGCCTAGGACCTCTTTTGCAGTCCAGCCAAACATTTTCTCTGCAGATTTATTCCATGTTAACAAATTACCGCTTAGGTCTATACTATAAAGTGCTAAGGGAGAACAAGAAATCATTGCCTTTAGAAACTCTTCGTTTTCATGTAATATTTCTTCAACCTTCCTTTTTTCTGAAAGATCCTCTGCTATTGCCAGAATATATTTCTTATCTTCCAACCGTACTACTAAAATAGTAATATTTACCGGGAAAAATGAACCATCTTTTTTCCGATGTTTGGTTTCGAATTTTATTACTTTTTTCCCTGTTAATCTATTCCAAAAATTTTTGTTATCCTCTCTTTTAATTGAATCAAGGTCTATATCTTTAACCTTAAGCTTAGAAAATTCCTCTCTGCTATATCCATACAATTCCACATTTGCCCTATTAACTTCGATTATATTACCATCCAGGTCATGAAGAAATAATGCATCAGGTGTTTGGTCTACTAATGCTCTAAATTTATTTTCACTCTCTCTTAAGGCTTTTTCTGTTTTTTTTCGTTCAGTTATATTCTGACAAATACAAATAATTGCCTTAGAACCATTTACATGGGTACCAGTAGCACTTATCTCTACATCATAAATAGAACCATCTTTCCGTTTGTGTTGAGTTTCAAAAGATTTATCTATCTTTGACAAATCCTTAAAATTTTCCCGGACTTGCTTTTCTGACATATTCACTTCCCAGTCCCAGGTATGCAACCGATATATTTCTTCTAAAGAATAGCCAAGCATTTCTGCAAAATGTCTATTTGTTTCAATAATACGATGTTCTTGATCTAAAATAACTATTCCTAGCCGTGATTTATCAATAAGTGTCTTTAACTGTGACTCAAACTCTTTTGCATCTTCCTCTAATTGTTTATGAGAAGTAATATCAAAGATGCTTAAATAACCTCCAACAATTTTGTTATTAATATTTAAAGGACCTGATTTAAGATTCACGGTAATTTTTTGATTGCTTTTATTAAAAATTTTAGTGATTTTTCCAACTCTCTCACCCTGCAAAGCTCTGGTGAAAAAAGCCTCATCTTGGTTCTCAAAATTAACAATGGAGGAAACTTTACTACTTCTGATTTTATCTAATTGAAGACCAAAAATATGGCTAAAATGGGGATTAATGTGTAAGATTTTTTCATTGATATTATAAAAAACTATGGCCACATCTATATCTTGAAAAATTAACTCAGTCAGATAACTGATTGTGCCGTTTTCTAGATTGATATTTTCTATTTTACTAAGAATATCTGTTTCATCAATATTGCTACTTTTATTGGACACCGCTACTCCTACTAATTTCTCCAACTGTTAATACAACTAAAATAATATAAATTGAATGCATCTAAATAATTCAAAAACATATAAACTTTATTTTCTCTATAATATGAAAATATCATATTTCTAGTTAAATTGCAAAAGGTCTTTTATATCATTTAAATCAATTTTAATTTCAATAAAAATTTGCTACATTTTTTAAATACTTTTGCTGTCATGTACTCTTTCTGTTGCGGGTTGCTACATCAAATACCACTGCAGCCACCAAAACCAACGCTCTAACAATATATTGATAGGATATATCTATTCCCATCAAATTCATGCCACTGGTCAAGGACATCATAACAAAAGCACCTACAATAGAACCTGTGACTTTTCCTATACCACCAGAGGGTGAAGCACCTCCTACAAAAGCGGCTGCTATTGCATCTAATTCAAATAATGTTCCTGCTGTGGTTGTTGCTGATTTAAAGCGAGAAGCATATAATATTCCTGATAATGCGGCAAGTATCCCCATCGAACAGAATACTATATAGGTTATTCTTTTTACACTAATTCCGGTCAGCTGAGCGGCTTCAGGATTACCACCAACCGCATAAATGTGCCTGCCAAGATTAGTCCTGGTCATAATAAAATGATAAAACAAAACTACAACAATCACAATTACTGCTGTCCATGATAGGCCTCTATAACCTGACATTATCCAGGTAATGGCTCCGATTAATGCTGACATAATAATCAATTTTAGGATAAAAAAATGGACTAGAGAGACTTTAAAGTTATGGTATATCATTCTGTTGCGTTTTCTGATTTCACTGATAATATAAAATATAATTATTAAAATTCCGAGTACAAGCGTCATTTTATGCACTCCTGCCAAAATCCCTATATCAGGAATATAAGGAATATCAGGAATATAACCATTCCCCAGGGCATTAAAGGCATCATTAGTTATGACAATGGTACCTCGATGCATAGTTACTAGCTGCAGTGCCCCTCTATAACCCAACCATCCTGCAAGTGTGGCTACAAAAGCAGGTATTTTCATTTGTCCTACCAAAAAACCGGTCAAAAATCCTGCCATGGCTCCTAAGATGATTATTAAAGCTATGCTGACAGGAGCAGACATGTGCCAGAATCCCATAGCAGTTGCCGCTACTGCTCCCAAAAAACCTGAAAGGTAACCAACAGAGAGGTCAATATGAGAAATGATGATTACCAAAGTCATTCCTATAGCCAGCACCGCTATGTATCCGGTTTGGTTTATTAGATTGCTAATATTCCTTGAGGAAAGGAAAATACCTTTTGTAGTAACCGTAAAAATTATCATGATAACCAATAAGGCAATATACATACCCCATTCGCGAATATTTTCTTGAAATAGCCTATTTGCATCCCCGATTAAGGTAACTTTTTCAGACTTATTTGTCCTTGCCATTAGACTATTTTCCTCCTTCTTCCGCAAAATCGTCACGTGCACCAACAATATATGCAACCACATGCTCTCGGAATGTATCGATATCACCGGAAACCTCTGTATCACAAACCTTGCGTCCCTGGCGCAAAACCATCATTCGGTCACTTACCTGATAGATATCTTCTATTCGATGGCTTATTATAATAATTGAATTACCCTGTGCCTTTAATTCTTTTACTAAATCAAGGACTTTTTCAATTGCTGCTACACTCAATGCAGCTGTTGGTTCATCCATAATAGTCACTTTGGCATCAAAAGCCGTTGCACGGGCAATAGCTATCGC
>CAYOLB010000090.1:0-1678 GCA_964404675.1 uncultured Atribacterota bacterium
CGAATAATTTATTTTAGGAATCTCAAAAGACACTTTTTTTACCTCCTTTTTAAAAATCCATGAAACCTGGAATTTTTTAAATAGTTTATGTAAAAGACCCTACACGCTGATTCTCTAAACAAATGAACAATAAATTTTATTACCACATTGAGTGTTAATTATTGAAAAGCCGAACAAAAATGTGATTACATTTTAGCTGTAATGTAACTATTACTTTAATTGGATGTTGTCAAGAAAAAATATGTGTTCTTTTTAGCAATCATACCCTTATTAACATGTTTTTTGTTTTGGATACTATCAAAACTATAGAGAGTATCACTCTTGTCCTCAATCGATTTTTTATTTGGACGGCATCTGAACCTTGTAAGCACGTAAATACTATATATCTGAATCTCTAAAAGCTCTTTAAAGGTCTTATTTAATGCCTTTCAGGGATTAACGTGTATTGAAAATGCCCATCGTTGAATGTCACCGGTTTTGCACAGCATGTGCAGGCACAGACAACCTGAATTTCTGCACGCAAACAGCATCGTGTAACATCAAATACGTATCTGTCCAAAAACGATGGATGTGAATTATTTTGGACAGCAGTAATAGAGTATATTATTAGAGATAATTGACATACATAAGATGGCAAAAATAATTCAGTCAAGAATATCTGTCAAGTAAAAATTTTCGAAAAATTTTCGAAATGTTTGAATTTAAACCAGGGTTGACAAATGTTAGAAATGGACTTAGATTACTACCAATTTAAGAGTGCAGGTAAAAAATCAGGCTTTCTGGAGGGTTTGTGTATTAAGCTTTCAATAGAAAAATCATGTTACTACCCAGGTAGATAGACTGAAGGTAGAAGTCTGATAGGAATAAAATATGCGTGATCACACAAAACTCTGCGCTTTTGAGTTGGCTATTGAACCAACAATAATCGAAACAGAGAAGGTTTTGAATGGGTTGATTAAATCATTACGGGTTGTTTGAAACACTTCAGTCTTCAGTCTTTAACCTAAAACCTGAATAGTGACAAAATCATTTCGATAAAATACATTTTAAATAAAGGGAAAATGGCTGATATAATTGTTTCTACAGGTAGAGGCGGAACTGGAAAATCCACTTTTGTGGCTTTAGCGGCAAAGTATTTGAAACCTCCTATATTGCTGATTGATCTTGATCCAGATGAAAGCCTGGCAGACATGCTTGGATTTGATCTGAATAAACATGGCATAAGTACAATATCCGATAAGCTGTATGATATTCTCCAAGCAGCCAAGAGCGGGGGAGGAGAAGATGCTTCTCTTGGATTTGAGAGTATGACCTCCTTAATTGAAAAAGAGTGCCTCTATAAAGGAAATAACGAAATAGATCTTATTTCTCTTGGTGCAAAGCTTACCAAAGGATGTTACTGCACTCCGGATGATATACTTAAAAACGTTATTCCTAAAATGCTTGAGAAATATTGCACTGTAGTAATTGATTCGCCGGCAGGATTGGAGCATTTAAATAGAAAGGTAGTATCTGAGGTTGATGATTTTTTTGTTATATTGGATCCGTCTTCAAAGTCCTTGCAACATATAGGCAGAATAAGAGATATTGCCAATGAATTAAAGATTAAATACACAAATTTTTATCTGTTGGCAAATTATAACTTTAATGAAGAAAAACAAACATATTTTGAAAGTAG
>CAYOLB010000091.1:0-8989 GCA_964404675.1 uncultured Atribacterota bacterium
CGCAACTATAAAAAAGCCTTCTTCTGTATGAAGATAATCCTCGGTATTTTCCCTTATCGTGCCTCTATCTGAGGCTCCATAATATTCCATAACAAACATTATATTTTATTATTAAAAATTATTAAAACAGCATCTTAATTTTTCCCTTTTCGGTACTTTCTATAAAATATTTCACCTGATATCTGGTAATATATAAATACCAAAAGTACGCTATTTATTGCAAAACAGTATTATTGTATTTATAGAGGAGAAAAAGGTGAGTAATTTTTTAAGTATTCTTGTAGAAGTGCTAAAAACAACACTACCAATATTTATAGTAATAGCTATTGGTTATTTTATAAAAATAGGAAAAATATTAAATGAAGAAGCAACTGAAGGGTTGAATAAGCTTGCCTATAATATTGGAATTCCGGTCATCATATTTACAAGTTTAATAAAATACAAAATAAGTGAAATCTTTAGTTTTAAATTAATTCTATTGTTTTATGTTATCTTTATTCTGTTTATATTTGTTGTATTTTTAGCTTATTATTTTACAAAGCTGGATAAGAAAATTAAAGGTGCTGCAATTGTATCTTCATATAGATGTAATTCTGCTTTTGTAGGGTTTCCAGTTCTACTTTCTGCATTTGGAACTCTGGCGGTCGCTAAGGCAGGTATTATGGTAGCCTTTTTAGCACCTCTTACTATATTCTCAACTGTCCTGATATTTAAATTTTTTGATCTGAATGCAGCTGGAGTTTCTAAGAAAAAATTATTAATAGGCCTGATGCGTGACCCATTGATATTAGCTGCTATTTCAGGGATTATTATTTCTTATTTTGGCATAGATTTGCCGGTTATTATAGACAGCGTACTTGATATGTTTTCAGGGATGGCTATAGCAATAGCACTTATCTCTATCGGTGCTTCTTTTAAATTTATTCATATTAAGGAAAATATAAAACTTATATTAATAGCCAGCTTATCCAATCTTGTACTGCTGCCATCATTGGGGCTGATTTTAAGTTCTTTTGTATTTAAAATCAGTGATATCGACAGAAACATAATATGTATTCTTCTGGCCACACCTTTAGCGGTATCTGCTTTTATTATGGGAAAGGAGCACGGCTCGGATTCTAACTTAATATCTTCTGTGCTCATTATTTCTACAATTGTTTCAGCTTTTACTATGTCGGGATGGCTCATTATATTAAAGTTAATCTAAGCTTGATTTAAGATAATAAGTAAAAGCTTATTAAGGATATTAATTCCCAGGTATTGCAGGGCCTGAATATACTTAGAGTAAAAGATGTTGATATGCTGCACGGTACGTCCGTAATATACATAAAGTCCTATGTTGAATGGGCTTGATAGTAAACTGTAAATCATCCCGGGACTTAAATTACAATCATAAGTAAAATTATATTTTGATTATTGAAAACCTGTTCAAAAAAATATTTGAAATATCATAATTTTTTTTATAATAATATATATGATATTTATATTTATTTATGGAATAAAAATTAAAATTTAACCAAGGAACAGAGATGGGAGAAAAGATAAAGACTGCTCTAGAGATAGCTATGGAAAAAGCAGAAAGGCTAAGCGATCTTTCGCAGAAAGAAAAGGAAAAAATAAGGATAAGAAAAAAAATAGAGGCCATACTGGCGCGATTTTTTAAGAACGAGATCGATCCCGACGCCCTCTGGAAAAAATTCAAGGAAGAAAAAAAGGAGATTTTGGAGGAGGCACAGGCCAGCATTATAAATTCGTTGACAATGGGTCTTTCTTCAGGTGAACTTAAAAGAAGAAAAAATGCTATACTGGCCCTTGAAAACCTGAAAAAAAATCCGGATGCAGTCTATGTCGAGAAACACCTGAATAGCATCGAGGATATAAATTTACGTGCAGGGGAAGAAAGAGAGAACTTTTATGACAGCTTAAAGCAGAGGGTTGAAAGCAATCCAGATCTGCGCGTAAAACAGATAAATTCAGGAGGTAAAAAGATGCTGGTAAGGCTGACAGCAGAGGAAGCAGTAAACCAGAGCAAAGAATGGAGAGATTTTCTTTCCCGCCATGAGAAGATGTATATGAGAGAATTTAGAAAAGTAATGGATATGGTAAAAGAAGAGCTTGGTATAGTATAAAATGATAATAAATGATTTAGTCATTAATTCCCGTATGAGCAAGCATAATAAAGTAAAAAGTTTTTTAAATTAAAAAAAGCCATCAGGATTAGCCAGAAATATATTGTGCTATGCGGTTTTTTAGATTTTTATGCCAGTTATAAAGAAATAAACAAGTTTGAATTTTACAGCAATTTATTTAATTACTCTCTCAGTAAAATATCAGGCGATATTGGCTATAAATTTAAAAAACCATCTGCATCAGTCTACGGAATTACCGGGTCATTTTTTTAAATAAAAAAACTTAAGATTTACTAAATACCACATATAATAAATCCCAGCAGCTATATAAATCCCTCTATGATGATTACTTGTCCATTGGAAATTTTACTGAGCTGATACTATATATTTACATTAATGACAATATAGATAAAAAGATTTTAAATTTATTTAAATTTGATTTTGGAATTAAGAAAATAAGTTAGAAGTCGATTTAATCTTGTAATTCAGCTTATACTTTAAAACCACTAGTCATGATTCATTTTTTAGCCAGTTCTGCTACATAGGAAATAGTAGCTTGGGACAAAGTAAGTATTTTTATTTGACTCATATGTTGAAGAAATTATTATAATTAATTCTTGCATATTGTCTCTTTTATAATCAAAAGAAAAGAAATATAATCAAAGCATAAATAGTAAAGGATGGATAATAAAATGAACGAAAAGGAATTATTATATAGGATTACTATAAATCCAGAGATAATGGTTGGAAAGCCGACTATTAGAGGATTAAGAATAACCGTAGATCAGATTTTAAAGGCACTTGCAGCGGGTATAAACACTAATGAATTATTAGAAGATTATCCGGAGCTGGAAAAAGAAGATATCGAAGCTGCTCTTCTTTATGCAGCTGAACTGGTAGAAGAAGAGAAAATATACAAAATAGGTGTTTAAGCATGTCTACTCCTGATTTAAAATTTCTTGTTGATGTTGGTGTAGGCAAAAAAGTTGAAGATTTTTTATATAAAAGTGGTTATGATGTTTTACCTGTAAGAAAAATAAATCCTAGAATGAGTGATTCTGAGATAATTGGTATTGCTGCTAAAGATAATAGAATTATTATTACAATGGATAAAGACTTTGGAGAACTTGTTTACAATTCAGATATGATACATAAGGGTATTTTGCTTTTAAGAACTGAAAATTGCAGCGGTGATAAAAAAGCAAAAATTCTCTCAGAAATTTTAATAAAATACTCCAGTGAATTAGAGGATAATTTCTGCGTTTTTTCAAAAGATAGACTCAGAATCAGGCGTAAAAGAAAATAGTTATTTTAGATTCTATTTATTAGATAGTAAAATCAAGAAAATCTGTCTTTTTATTAAGCATTGGCCATATATTTCAATCCACTTCATTTATTAAAGAAAGGTAATCATGGAGTTCTCAGTCAGGGTTTCTTATCCGGAAAGCAAAAAATATAACTGGCTTGAAGCTGTTAAAACTTATAAAGAAATAGGCTTTACTGAAGTTGCATTTCTTAATCCTGAATTATTTCTAAATGCGGATTTAAAAGATATTATTATGCCCTTTGAAAAAACAAACATTGAAGTATCCTAAATCCTGGCGTAAAAGGCTACCTGGTCAAGCTTTTTCCGAAGATTATAAAGAGTATGCCGGGATGCAAGATAATAGAATATAACATAATGAAAGACCATATACACATGGTAATGATAATCCCTCCGAAATATGCAGTCTGTGATGTAATAAAAAAGATCAAGGGTTTCTACTTTATATACTTTGCTTTCTGTTAAAAGTAATCAGTCTGGAAAAGAAGGTGATACCAGGGTGGTGAACCACCCTAATAATACCAATATTAAAAATAAAAATTTAAATAACGTTAATACAGCCAGCAGAAAAGAGATTGTGGAAAACTCTACAGAAGAGATAAGGAAAGTAAACGCAGAAACTGATGAGGATGTTAACGAAATTAGAAGAAAAATAAAAGAATCACTTAAAGAGAACGAGTCTTTTGTTCAGGAAATTGCAGAAATGCTGGAGGATGATCACAGCCTTGGAGCTTTCAGGATCATAGTTGGTAAAATTCCAAAGCCTCAATGAGAACTAAACTAATGAATATATCAAAAACTGAGGGTATTGAGTTTGATGCTCTGCTACTTAGATATTTACGGGAAAGATTTCTCTATCGTCTTTCAATCTCCAGATTCTATGATTATTTTATATTAAAAGGCGGGCTGCTATTGGTTTGTTTTTAAATGTCTGTGCTATATTTTTTTAAAATCTTAAATTTCGCAAAGAGAAAAGCCTAAAAGAATTGCTTACTCCTAAAATAAGATGATAAGATTCAGTAATGGTAAAAAATTAAATTTAAAAATAATTTAATTAAAAAAAGTATAAAAATAATAATTTGCGAAAATATTTATATTTGATATTATAAGAACAACCTTTGAATATCGGGGAATTTTGGCAGTGGTTGAAATTTGCAGACGAAAGAATGTATAAGAGTAAATTAATATGCTAAAGGGCCCTGTTAAAAGTTCAAAGATTTAGGTCCCGAGGTATTAAGTAGGCTAAGGCTGTAAGGTTATCGTGAAAGATAGCTCGGGGTTTAATTATTGGTTAACTCTTATGTTTGAAGTTATTTTAGTTAAGAGTCACTTGTTACCTGCTGATATCTCTCTAAATAAAATATCATAGAGCTTAGAGAATCGAAAGTATTTGGAAGGAAGTAAATATGCAGGGTAACAAGTTATATATAGGAAATTTAAGCTATTCTGTTACTGATAAGCAGTTAGAAGAGCTTTTGTCTTCTTATGGCAAGGTTCAGTCAGCTACCGTGATTGGAAACAAAGGTTTTGGATTTGTTGAAATGTCAGGTAATGCGGAAGCTGAAAAAGCAAAAGAAGCCCTAGATGGCACAGACTTTGAAGGCCGCAATCTAAAAGTTGATGAAGCGCATCCTAAAAGATCAAGTAATGCCAGAACTGACAGAAGATATTAAATCAAACTATAGAAAAATAGACCCTGCCTGTGGCGGGGTCTATTGCTTACAGTTTAGTTGAGGAGAAACAGAATCTGTAGATATAAATCATCCGAAATGCTTTATATCTGATTCTTTAAATAATTAACAAAATGCAAAAAATTTTTACAGCTTAGAGAGAAGATTTTAAAATGAAAATACTACTTATTTATCCGGAATATGAAGAAACTTTTTGGAATCTTAAAAAAGTTCTAAAAATATTAGGGAAAAGTGTGGCATACCCCCCTCTGGGTCTTTTAACTGTTGCTGCTATGATTCCAGAGAAATGGGAAAAAAGATTAATTGATTTAAATTGCAGCAAGTTAAAAGAAAAAGATATCAGTTGGGCAGATTATGTTTTTGTTAGTGCAATGGTTGGCCAAAAGAAATCAGCTAAAGATATTATAGATACTGTTAAAAAAATGGGTAAACCCGTTATTGCCGGAGGTCCGCTTTTTACAAGTAACTGGGAAGATTTTAACCAGGAAGATACCTTTTTTTTAGGCGAAGCAGAAGATACTTTTCCGATTTTATTGGAAGATTTAAAGAATAATACACTTAAAAAAATATATTCCAATGAAAAATTTCCAGATTTAAAAAAGACTCCTATTCCGGAGTGGAACCTTATAAATCCATTGCATTACAATTCTATGTGTCTGCAGCTTTCCAGAGGTTGTCCATATAATTGTGAGTTTTGC
Organism: uncultured Atribacterota bacterium; assembly: GCA_964404675.1. Taxonomy (GTDB): domain Bacteria; phylum Atribacterota; class Phoenicimicrobiia; order Phoenicimicrobiales; family Stramentimicrobiaceae; genus CAZWUL01. The sequence goes on from CAYOLB010000091.1 coordinate 5,843, forward strand.
GAAGTGCCAATACTTAATGGAAGAATACCCCGTATAAAAACCAAAGATCAAATGATTGCCGAACTTGAGTCGCTATATGAGATAGGCTGGAGAGCGGGAGTGTTTATTGTAGATGATAATTTTATTGGTAACAAAGGAAAAATTAAAAAAGAATATCTTCCCGCTTTGATAGAGTGGCAGAAAAAGAGAAACTATCCCTTTATTTTAAGCGCTCAGGTGTCAATCAACCTTTCAGATGATTCCGATTTAATGAAATTGATGACAGAAGCAGGTTTTGCCACAGTTTTTGTAGGCATAGAGACCCCAGATTCAGACAGTCTTATAGAATGTGGAAAGAAACAAAATATCAACAGGGATCTGATAGAATCTGTAAAAAGAATCCAGAGAATGGGTATGGAGGTCAATGCCGGGTTCATATTGGGATTTGATAATGATAAGCCTTCAATATTTCAATGCCAGATTGAATTTATACAAAAAAGTGGAATTGTTGCTGCAATGGTAGGGCTTCTAAACGTACCGCCTAAAACCAGGTTATACCATAGGCTAAAAAAAGCTAATAGATTAATAGAAAAAACCTCCGGTACTAGTAGCGGGTTTAATGAACTGAACTATATTCCTGTAATGGATTCCGGTGATCTCATTGAAGGCTACAATAGAGTTATATCTACTATTTATTCACCCCAGTTTTTTTATAAGCGCATAAGGACGTTCCTGGAAGAATTCAGGCCAAAGAATTTAAGGACTTCAAGAATCCACTTTTACCATATAAGGGCTTTACTTGGTTCAATCTGGTTTCTAGGCTTAATACAGGACGGAAGAGGTTATTACTGGAAGTTAATTTTCTGGAGTCTGTTTAAAAATCCAGGAGTACTACCTTATGCAGTAGGCTTACCTTTGGGTCTAATACATTTTAGAAAATTGGAGTGGGCTAAACAATATGATTCTTATTTTAGGGAAAGTTAAAAATACACTAGTGTATAATTTTAATTAACCTATTAATTATTGACCACAATTTATACATTTTACTATAAATTGTATATGTTAATTTGGGATTTATACCTAATAAATTTTTTCCAATTCACAAATCGGGATTCATTCTGATATTGATTAAGAATTTATAGTGCATATGATATATTTATAATTAAATAGAAGTAATATTTTTTAAAAAGGAAATAGTGGAGATTATTAATATACAACAAAAGAAAGACAAAGCTAAACCTTATAATGTAAAACAGGTAAGGGAAATTATATTAAGATACAGACTTAGAGGTGAATGATGTTTAAATATGAGATTATTATTTATTGGAGTAAGGAAGATGAGGCATATATTGCCGAAGTACCTGAACTGCCAGGATGCATGGCAGATGGAGCTTCGTATAAAGAAGTCCTTGAAAATATCACACAAATAATTGGGGAATGGATTGATACCGCAAAAGAGTTGGATCGTAAAATTCCCGAACCAAAAGGCCGATTAATATATGCCTGATAGATATTTTACTTGAAACTGTATTTAAAAAAGATAAAATAAACTAGATTTTTTAGAGTATCAAAAAGTTAATCTTACCTAACTTTGGGCGGATGGCGGAGGCAAACAGCCCTGTGTAGATCTCTTAGATTTAAGCGAAATAAGTCCAGATTTTGCAGATGATTCTGATGACCAAATTGATATAGATCTTAGCTTCATAAGAAAAATCAAAGTTATTTAAATATATAGAGCTCGGTATTATACCGAGCTTTTTTAGTTAGGAAATACGGTTTGAGGTAGTCCTGTAATGAGCAGTGATAAATTAAGAGATGGCCGGGTAAAAAACTGGTTTTATCTGGAAAACGATCTTTTGGACCGGAAAGACTTAAATATATATGAAAAAATGATCTATATCGTTATTGCAAGATTTGTTGATAAGGAAGATAAGGCTTTTCCCAGTGTTCCAACTATAGCAAAGAAGGGTTCAATGTCTGAAAGACAAGTCCAGGCAATTATTAATTCCCTTGTTAAAAAGAAACTCTTGAAAAAAGAATCAAGGCTAAATAAGGATAAAAAATCAAAAACTTCTAATTTAAACACTCGAAAGTCTTTACTGGCCTATTACTGTAAAAAAGGCCGGATAATTAATATACGCCGTGGTCTTTATTCAAAAATTCCATATGGGCTGGACCCGTCATCATATCCGGTGGACCCCTACCTTTTGGCGGCAAAAATGTCTGAAGATTCAATCCTTGCATATAACACAGCACTACAATTTCATGGGAAAGCCTATTCAATTAATAACAGGTTTCTATATGTGTCCAATAAAAAGCCACTTCCTCTTAAGTTTCAGAAATATGAGATAAGAGGCATACTTACCCCCAGTTCCTTAAGGGTAAAGGGCAATGAGATGTTCGGAGTCACGGTCCTTAAACGTTCTGGAGCAGAGCTAAAAGTAACCAACCTTGAAAGGACATTTGTTGACGTACTTGACAGGCCTGATCTTTCGGGCAGCTGGGAAGAGATATGGAGATCTCTTGAATCAATTGAATTTTTTGACCTGGACCAGGTACTGGCTTATGTCCTTTTACTGGTGAACAAGACTACTGCTGCAAAAGTCGGATTATTTCTTGAAAGACATAAGGATGCATTAATGGTGGAAGAAAAATACTTAGAAAAATTGCAAAAGCTTCGTCCCAGACAACCTCATTATCTATCGAGAAACAGGCATAAAGATTGCCATTTTGTAAAAAATTGGAATCTTATGGTCCCGGTTGAAATCCTAAGTAAATCCTGGGAGCAAGAATAATGAAATTAATAGAATAATGTATCAATATGTATATATTATTTATGTGAATTTTACTTTTTAATATTATCGTAGTAAAATAATTATATTTAAATTAAACATAAAATAATTAAATTTTTAATATTAATATATAGAACAAATGCAATAATATCATGGAAACCAAACAGGAAAAACTTGACGTAAACGGCAAACTCATAGAAGAAATAGATGCACTCTATAGCAAGAATTTAGTATGTTCTGTTAAGACAGATAGTTTAAAGTGCTTACTAGAAGTAATATATTACATTAACCAGAAACTTCTAACAGTAAAAAGTAAAGACAAGCTCTTACAAAAGATCTGCAATATCCTTACAGAGATAAAGGATTACAAGGTGGT
>CAYOLB010000092.1:0-3587 GCA_964404675.1 uncultured Atribacterota bacterium
AGTTGCCTTAAATGCCCTTCTAGCCCTGCATAAGAGGTTTTTATCCCTCATAAGGCGCAGTACCCTTTTGTGGTTAACCTTCAGTCCCTTGCGGTGAAGCTCTGCAGTAATCCTCCTGTATCCATAGGATGGATAGTCCAGGGCGATTGCCTCTATCTTTTCAGCAAGCTCCATATCGGGAGGATTCTTCTTGGGCTTGTAGTAATATGTAGATCTTGCTATTCCCACTATTTGGCACCCCCTCCCCGCTGATCCCAGTCTCTTGAGGTTGCTATGGATGAACTGTCTTTTTTTTCCTTGGTATCAAGGTCCCTTATCTTCTTTAGTACCTCATTTTCCAGGGTGAGCCTTCCTACCAGTCTTTCCAGATCCCTTATCCTTAGCTCCAGCTTTGCCATGTCCTGGCTAGTTACATTTTCAAAGAACTTTCCTTTTTTGTAATCCTTCTGCCACCGGCTTATCATTACCGGTGATATTTTGTGCTCTCTTGCGAGCTCTGCCTGGGTGGCTGACCCTGACAGTATTGATTCTACTACCTGTTTCTTGAATTCATTATCAAAGCTTCTTCTCTGCCTTACCATCTGATGAGACCTCCTATCTCTTGTCTTTGTCAGTCCCATCAGCTATTCTATCTATAAGTTAATATCCTGTCTAACAGGAGGGGTTCACCCCAAATTGTAATTAAGGTATAAAATATAGTTAATTACATAAATTAATCCTAATTTAATATATAAAAATAATTTAGTAGCATAGAGGCTTTTTTATCATATTTGGTCGCCAATTGTATAAAAAAGCTTAAAGCTAATGGAAAAATAAAGAGATTTTTAATTTTCTATGTTTTGTAAAAATTGTGGTAAAGAAATTGAAGATAATTCGAAATACTGCAAATATTGTGGCTACATTGTTAACTCAGAACAAAATAATAACATAGACACTTCTATAAAACCTGTTGAAATTATATCAAGAGGAGAGAATGTAAAAAATAATATTCGTTGCCCTTTATGTAACCGTGTTGATAATATTTCCAAAGTATCTGCAGTATATAGTTCAGGAGTTTCTGAGGGTAGGTATTCTGGTACTGCTATAAGTTACATAGCACCGTTTAGCTCAAAAGAATCGTCTTCAATAGCAGTTACTCCAGTATCAATGGGTGGATTTAATATTACTGATTTAAGCAGGAGGCTTGCCCCACCCCCTAAACCAATGTATCCATCTAAGGTATTGTTTGTCATATTTTTAATTCTTGCATCCTTTTCATTCCCACTATGTTTTTTATTTGGCATAGGTATTCCGTTTTTTGCTATTTTTATATCTTTAACTATATGGCAAGGTATTAAAAACGGTAATAAAACAAAAGAAATAAAAGAATATATCCCTATATATGAAAAAGCAATAGTTAGATGGAATAAATTATATTACTGTTTTAGAGATGATATTGTTTTTGACCCTGAAACAAATGTATATGTATCAGCAGATAAAATTGATGATTTAATTTATAAAGATTTTTATGTTCAAAAAGAAATTTCAGAAAATGAGGGGATAGCAGAATAATTTAGATAGTAAAAGCGATGCTGTGGCATATTCATAAAAAGAAGTTATAAATCTTTTATTTGAATAAATACAATAATTAGATTTTTTTAATAGGTTTTATATCTTCAACTAAGTGGCTTGATATTAACTTAAAAAACTGAATTATAGATTGCAATAAATATATTTTTTTAATTAATAGTGTTAAAATATATGACAATTAATTATTTATATATATAAATAAAAAAATGTTTCTTATAACAAGAAGCAAAAATATCTTTAGTTTAATGTTAATAGTTAGAAGAATTATTTTAACTATTATAATTTTATTTTTGATCCAAGCAATATGGCTCCCAAGATTATTATTTGCTGATACTTACATAGAAAAAATTAATCTTCCTAATAAATACTGCCAAAGTAGCGAACCCTGGGGAGATGACATTTTAGGTAATAATACTGAATCAAAATATAATTTATCAACTTATGGATGTTTTGTAACTTCTCTTGCAATGATTTATTGCAAACATTCTCCAGGATATACAGATCCTGGAGATTTAAATGAGAGGCTTAAGCAAGCCGGGGCTTTTGAGCAAGGAAGTGGTAATATATATCTTTCAAAATTTTCAAGCCTCGCAATGCCTTCCGGTATGTCAGGAAAAGTAGGTAGCTATGGTGATATTGATAATCAATTAAAGTTGGGAAATCCAGTTCTTGCTATAATTCCTGGTTTAGAAGCACTGGGAGGAAAACATGCAGTAGTAATCATTGGTAAAGAAAATAACAATTATATCGTTGTTGACCCCACTTATGGAAAAGAAGAAATATTAAATAAGAAGATAAATGAAGTATATTTTTTTGAATATGAAGAACTTTCTAGTCTAGAGTCTACCCAGGAAGAAGAACAGCCAGGTGCTTCCCAAAGTGAGATAGAATTACAATTCACTGGTCCAACAGAGAATAACTTTATTGGAGTAGTAGGTGATTGGTTTAATAAGGTTTTAGATGGCTTCGGTAGTATTATAGATTCTATTGCAGAGGCAATCAAACCTGGATATGTTAGAGCAGAAGAACCTATTTATAGTTTTGAGCCTTCTGTTGGAAAATTAAGCATTGATGATTATACTGCCGAAGTAGAAGAACAAAAAGTCGAAGAAACTCCTTGTGAAGAAAGTATTTCAGAGGAAGGGGAAAAAGACACAAAAGCTAGTGAAATAGTGGAACTAGCAGAATCCCAGGAAGGTAATAAAACTGGTAATGGTCCTTTTGAAGGCATAATTTGGGCAGATTCACAATACACATACTGCGATAGATTTGTTTCTGCAGTAATTGAAGTAGCATATGGAAATAATCTTTCTGCTGATTATCATTCTGGTTATAAAACTGCATATGATGATTATATCGCTCATAAAAGTCTTATAGAATTTGGAGAGATGCCAAAAGGAGCAATTGTATTTTTTGATAAAGATAAAGAAAACCAAGGTTTTGGCCATGTTGGAATTTATGAAGGTAATGGAAATATAATAAGTGTAGTAAATAAAGAACAAGGGGTTCTTGTTTTACCTAAAGAATATTTTCAAGCACCTATTTTAGGTTGGATTAATTTTGAAGACTATAAAAGTCAAGTAAAACCAGTAGAAGAACCAGGAGAGGAAGAAACTGGAGATATAATAGAAGACCTCTCTTTTAGTCCATCTTCACCATCTCAAGTAGGTACATCAGTAAACATCCATGCAAAAGCAACATGGGACTCATCTTTTAGGGCAATGAGGTTAAATATAGATGGAAGTACTGTATATGAATTAGGCTCTTCTGAATTTAACTATACATGGAATACATCCGGCTATAGTGAAGGTTATCATACGATAAGACTTGAGGTTGCTGCTACTGGTGATAACAGCTGGAGCAACCCAACAGTTAGAGAGAAAAGCTATTATCTAACAGCAGCTCCTACTACAGCTCCAACTGCTCCACCTATAGAAGAGCTATCTTTTAGTCCATCTTCACCATCTCAGATAGGTACATCGGTAAACATATACTGCAGGGCTACCTGGACTGAAGAC
>CAYOLB010000093.1:0-10377 GCA_964404675.1 uncultured Atribacterota bacterium
AGCAGCTCCTGAAGAGGAAGAAGCAGTAGAAGAAACAGCTGAAGAAGAAGCTCCTGCAGAGGAAGAGGAAGAAGCTGAAGAAGCTCCTGCAGAAGAAGAGGTTGCAGAGGAAACTTTCCCCGAAATTGAAGAAGGAGCAGTATTAAATTTCCCAACCCCATGGGTATCAGGAGGTGACGATGCTATCTCTTTATTATTTTATAAAATAGTTGAAGATTTCGAAACCCTTTATCCTGGTGTTAAAGTAAATATAGAACCGTTGCCTTGGGAAGGTTTTAATCCTAATTTAATAACTTGGTTTGCTGCTGGAGATGCTCCGGATATAGCAATAATAAATGACAATACTTTTGGAGCTCTTGCTAATGAAGATTTTTTACTTCCTTTAGATGACTATATTGATATTAAAGCTGCAACAGAAGGATACAATAAAGTTCAAACAGAAACAATTCCTAGTATGTTAGGAGATGGTAAAACAAGAGGTCTTATAACTACTTCAATCTACTACTTATTTTGGTATCAAACTGATATTTTAGGTTCAGCCGGTTATGATAGTTTTCCGGGATCATTGGAAGAATTTAAAACTATGATAACAGATGTGAATACCGAAGATGTGTCTGGTTTGGGATTGGTAAATGAGCCTGGAGGAGGAATTAACAATAGATGGGAGCCTATTATTTGGACCTATGGTCTTGGTGGAGATTATTGGAAAGATGGTAGACCTAATTTTACCTCACCAGAGGTCATATTAGCCATATCTACTTTAAAAGAACTTTATGATAATGGGTATACAACTAAAGAAACAAATTGGAGTGATAAACGAAAATTAATGGCTACTAATAATATTGCAACGATGACCGGAACAGCAACTGAATGGGATAATATGCTTGTTGTTGATCCAGATATAAAGATGGAGAATTTTAATACAGCGACATTCTGGGGTGAAAATCAAAGTTCTACGACTGCTCTTCAAACCATGGTTGCTGATAAGGATACTGATTATCCTGTAGCGGCTGCAAAATTCATAGAATTTTTCAATTCATATAAATACCAAAGGGAAATGCTTGAGGAATTAGGAATAACAGTAGCTAGAATAGATGTAATGCAAGATCCAGAAGTTGTAGAAAAAATGCTTACTAATAGACCTCTTCTAGAGGGTGTATTAGAATCTGCTAGCAACACAAAGCTTTTAATGCCTCCTGATCTATTAATGTTGGAGGATAGTAATAAGATTTTAGAAACATGGTGTATATATTATGATAAAGTTATATATGAAGATATGGATGTAACAGAAGCAATGGAAGCTGCTGAAGCTGAGGTTTTAGAAATACTCGGTTTGTAATGTAAGTTTTATAGCTTTTATAATTAACTAAAAGGAGTAGTTTGAGACTGTTATACTGGTTTTAAGCTACTCCTAATGATTAATAGGTTGGTTTATGAAAAAATTTTTAAAGTTAAGAAAATTTAATAAAACTGCATATCTATTCATTATTCCAGGATTATTAATGGTAGTTTTTTTTAAATTAGTACCAGTGGCCTATGCATCAATTTTGAGTTTTACGGATGCGCGTCTACTTACTATGTTAAAAAGATTTAATTTTATTGGATTCGAAAATTATAAAGAGTTTATCCTTTCAAGCGGTTTTATTTCTTCTTTGGGTGCAACATTTATTTATGTTGTTGGAGGTGTATTTTTCAGTTATTGTAGTGGACTATTTATTGCTTCAATAATGAATCAAAAATTTAAATTGAATGCCTTGATCAGAGGTATATTGATTTTGCCCTGGGCGGTTCCAAATGTTGTGGTGGTACTAATATTTAAGTGGATGTATAACCCTAAATACGGAATTATTACTTGGTTACTAAATATCTTCGGATTAGTCCCTAGGGATTTTTCTATATTAACTAATTCAAACTTAGCTATGCTTGCTGTTATATTGATGGTTTTATGGAAGGGTTATCCTATAAGTGCTGTAATGTTATTAGCTGGATTAAAATCAATACCTGACGAATTATATGAAGCTGCTTCAATTGATGGTGCGAATCCCGTTCAGCAGTTCTTTCATATTACGATGCCTGGTTTAAAATATGTTTCTAGTGTACTGATATTGATGTTAACTATTTGGAGTATAGGTAGTTTTGTTTTTATATGGTTAACGACCGGGGGAGGTCCTGGGGATAAAACTTCAGTATTAGCCATCCATGCATATAAAAATGCTTTTATATTTGGTGATATTGGTCGTGGAGCAGCAATAGGAGTTGTTTCACTAATTATTTCTCTATCAATAACGATTATCTACTTAAAACTTGAAGCTAATAGAATGTAAGGTGTGTTATTATGAGAAGAAAAAGAATAAAAATGATTTCAATATATGCTCTGATTGCAGCGGTTTGTTTTTTAGCTATTTTCCCAGTATATTGGCTTTTTAATACATCATTACAAAGTCCAGAAAATTTATATCAATGGCCGCCAACATTATTTCCAACAGTAAATCCAATCATAAGTTATTTTAATTATTTAAGAGAATCAGAAGTAATAAAATGGATAGGAAATTCACTTTTTATTGCTACGGCAGGAACATTTATTGGAATATTTATTGGAACATTTGGTGGGTATAGTGCTTCTCGATTTAAATTTAAAGGTAAAATATCATATTTAGTTTTAATGTTAGCGTCACAAATGATTCCAACAGCATTCATCGTAATCCCAATTTATTGGCTATTCGCAAAAGTGGCCTTAACTGATACTCATATCGGACTTATATTACTGTATAGCGCCATGAATGTTCCAATAACTGTTTGGTTTTTTAAGGGTTTTTTTGATTCAATTCCAAGAGAATTAGAAGAAGCTTCAAAAATCGACGGTTGTAATAGCATTGGTACATTATTTAAGATTATGATTCCATTAATTGTTCCAGGCATTATAGCTACTGGTACGTGGGGCTTTATAATGATTATAAACGAGTATATACTGGCCTCAACTCTAATTAGAAGTCCCAAATTATACACTATCCCAGTAGGCTTAGCTTCACAGGCAGGTCAACATGTAGTTAGTTGGGACACATTGATGAGTGGAGCAATTATTAGTTCAATCCCCACAGTTATATTGTTTATTTTTGCTCAGAAATATATGGCAGGTGGACTTTTAGCTGGTTCTGTAAAACAGTAACATTTCATTTAGATCATAACATAATATAAATACATAAGCATTTATTAACTCATGTAGTTATTAAATATAAAGAGGTAATAAAATGAAAATTTCAAATGAATATATTTCACTTGAATTTAACGAGAGTAATGGTAGTTTAATACAGGTAAAGGATGAAAAAACTGGTCACTGTCATCTAGGAGCACCGGGTGAAGGTGAATTGATTAAACTGTTTGTACCGGATGAAGAAAATGATCTTTCAAGACATTGCTTTAGTAGTAATAGCTGCAAACCGGATATAAGACTTGAAAATAATAAACTGGATATATATTTCAATAAAATGAAGACATCATCAGGTGAGTTACTAGACATAAAAGCCCTTGCTCATATCACTATACCAGAAAATACTAATGAAGCAATTTTCTCATTAGAAATTATTAATGATAGCAATGAGCTCATCAGTGAAGTTTTTTATCCTTATGTGGGTGGTTGGCGTGGTCATAATCTTAGAGGAGAAAGCAAAATGACCATAGGTTCTATGGAAATGTTGGATCCCAACGATCTTTACTTCACCTTTAACCAATTTCTTAAGTTCCATAGAAGAAGGTTTTATCATGTATCCTCAAAAATGCTGACACCGTTCTTTGATTTGAGCAATTCCAGTGGTGGAATATTTAACAATTGTTATTCAAAGAAACCTTTTGATGGCGGTTTATATATAGAAGATGCTAATTCATCCAAGGGGGATCCGCATCCAGCTTGGAGCTGGAATTTCCGTACTTTCACCAAATCTAAAGGTACGTGGAAAAGCCCTGACATTGGAATTGGGGTTCACAGTGGTGATTGGCACAAAGCTGCAGACAAAATGCGGGAATGGTCGGAAACGTGGTGGACTTCTCCAGTTGGAACGGAAAAGCTTTGGGAAAAACTTGGTATTTTTATGACTTCATTTCGCAATCTTGCTGAAGGTAATCTGGTCAATACACCAGATGATATTATTAAGCAAGCGGCCGAATGTCTTGATTGTGGAATTGATCATATATTGATTTGGGATATGATGATGCAGTCATATTACCGAGCTGGTCACTTACCGATACTAGAGGATGCTCCAGAGCATGTTAATGAGTTACGTAAGCTTCTTAAAAAAATATATGATATGGGAATGACCGCTAGCACATGGGTTAATTTGCGTATGACTAATGCAAGATCTAAAGAGATGAAAAAAATAATTGATCAATTTGGGGCAAAGAGTATATATGGTTATCTTATAAGGGAAGGTGCCAACTATCCAATTCACTCAGAGAGTGGAGATTATATTTTACCAGACCATGACGAATTGGGAAGTTTGTTATGCGCCTCCTCAAAGAAATTTCAAGAGTGGGCGTTAAATATAGTAAGTAAAACCATAAATCTGGGATTTACCTCATTCGGATTTGATCAACCATGGGAAAGAAGTATGTGCTTTTCCCAAGATCATGGGCACCCAATACCTGCTAGTATTAATTCAGGTACTCTAGAATGGATTACTAAAGCGGTAGAAATAATCCGAGAGAATTATGAAGGAGCTACGACAATAGGAGAACAATTGGATATATGGAATAGTGGAGTTATCAATTATAATTTTATCTGGGATTGGAAAAATTGGCGAAATGCTGAAGTCTACCGGTATGTACTTCCGAAATCATTGCTTATGTGGTCGATAGATTCCTGCAATCAGCTAAACGAGTTATCACAGGCTTTTGCAATGGGCGCTAGCCTGGCAGTGGCAGTCAATGGTTCTGAAAATGCTCTTTCCAGTGCTCCACAGTTTGCAAAGCGTTTGAAAAATCTAGCTGCATTAAGGTTAAAAACTGCAGAGTTTACTACAAAAGCTAGGTTTAATGATACCTTGGGAATTAGCTGTGAAAGTAATGCCGAGATTGTAGCTTATGGTTTTGATGGTGAAAAAAGTTTTAGCGTTATTGTTGGTGAATGCAGTCCTATGGAAAGTACAAAAGGTGGAGGTAAGTTGTCTCTAAAAATTGACTTGGAAAGCTTGGGTCTTAACTTACCAAAAAAGGTGCTTTGTTATCATGAAAACGGCAAAGAAGAGGAAATAAAATTTCATAAAGTCGGAAAGTCTATTTTAATTGAAATGAGACTTGATAAATGGCAATGTGCTGTGTTGAAAATATAATAACTTAAAAAGCAGAAAGGAAGGATGTTGAAAATGAGTGATTTTCCACAAGAATTTGTAATCAAATCAGGAATAGATTTTAAAGAGACTAGAAAGAGGAAAAATAAAAGACCAAACTTCTTAGTAATAATGACGGAACAACATAGAGGTGATTGTCTGGGTATAGAGGGACATCCAGTGCTTCAAACACCGGTTATAGATAATACAGCAATGCAGGGAGTTAGGTTTTCGCAAGCATATTCTTCTGTCCCTACTTGCATAGCTGCAAGGAGATCATTTCTTGTAGGTCAATTTCCTTCCACACATGGTATGGTTGGTTTTCATCAGGGTATTGAATGGGATTCTCCCCCTACTGTTGCTGAGGTACTATCTAATGAAGGGTATCAGACTGAATGGATAGGACGTGACCATCACCAGTACCCTGAACGGAAACGATTTGGATTTGATCATATGGTTATAAATGATGATTATACGGCATGGTTAGATAAGAACCAACCAATAGGTTCTGGTGGATACTTTGGCGGAGGAATTAAAAACAATGACTGGACTGCAAGACCCTGGCATATGCCCGAAGGACTTCATAGTACCAATTGGACAGTAAATCAAGCAATTGAATTTTTAGAAAAAAGAGATCCTTCATGTCCGTTTTTCTTAACAGTTTCATTTAATGCAAATCATCCTCCCCTGACCCCACCAGCTTTCTATTTCGACAGATATATGCGTTCAGATATACCAAAACCAGTAATTGGTGATTGGGCAGAGCCTCCAGCCAATAATGGTATTGGTGCAGGACTTGCGGCATACCGTGTAAATCTTGAGGGTGAAGCTCTCCTTTCTTGCAGGGCTGGATATTATGGACTCATTAACCATGTAGATGATCAGTTAAATAGGCTATTAAACACTATGATGGGGATTGATATGATAACAGATTATAATACAGTAGTTATCTTCATAAGTGATCATGGAGAAATGCTGGGAGATCATTATCTTTATCATAAAATTGTTCCATATCAGGGTAGTGCTCGTATACCTTTTATTATTAGAGGTCCAGAATACCTGGGTATAAGAAAAGGTGCAGTTTGCAATGAACCTGTTGGACTTGAGGACGTAATGCCAACAGTTCTTGATATGGCAGGCATTGATTGTCCAGATACAGTAGAAGGTAAAAGTCTTCTTCCTTTGATGCAAGGGAAGAAAGTGCCCTGGAGGGATTACTTACATTTAGAACATTCTCCTTTTTATCATTCAATTACTAATGGAAAGGAGAAGTATGTCTGGTTTGTAAGGGATGGCAAGGAACAATTTTTTGATCTTTCAACGGATCCTGTGGAAAATTATAATCTAATAAATAATTCCAAAGAACAGAACAGGATATCATATTGGCGTAAGCTTCTGATTAATGAATTAAAAGATAGACCAGAGGGATTTACTGATGGGAAAAAATTGATTCCGGGGAGACCATATCCAGCAGTACTACCACATGCTTTTAAAAATTCAAAAAGTAAAGGTAATATTCAGTTTTTAAAAACCGAATATTAAGAAATAACAAGTAGTAGGAGGAAAGCTTAACACAATATCGCTAGACCCCGCCAGAAAATAGGATTAAATCTGTAGAATTTAAGATTTACTATCTTTTTTATTGACTATTAAAAAGTAAATTGTTAATATCTTAACTTATCTATGAAAATCCCTGTCAAGTAGTATTTTCGTTTAAAAGTTTTATATATACATTGTCCCAAATAATAAATAAAATTAATAGACCAAGACTATATATTGATTCCATCAATCACTCATCTATTCGTACCTGGTAGTACACTATAGCTATCCGGTTGCGGCTCCCTAATCATAAGAACAACCCTTTATGGTTAAAGTTAAGTAAGGGCAGCCATTTATGAATAAACTATCGGTTTTTCAATGTAAGGTCTTTTTTCTTTTAAGATAACATAGGCAATCTCGGCAATCCTTCTTGCTACAGCAACTATGGCAGAATTGGTTCCTTTCTTGGCTTTTACCCTGCTGTAGTGGTATCTGAAGTAACCGCTGTGAACTATTGCCACCTGGGCAGCTTCTGTAAGTGCCCATCTTATAAACTTGTTTCCCTGTTTTGTTATCCTTCCCGTATATGATTTATTTCCTGATTGCCTTATGGAAGGGGTAAGACCTGCATATGAACAGAACTTCTCCTTGGAGTTGAACCTATCGATTGAATCAATCTCAGATTTTAAAAGAAACGAGATAAACCTTCCTATACCGGGGATCGTCTTTAGAAGCTCGATATCGCTGTCTGATTTGACCCTCTTGTCTATTTCGGCCTCTACATCTTTTATCTTCTTATTTAGCTCATCGATAAGATCAAGATAGTTTTTGATTATCATATAATCGGGCTCGGGTATCTCTGTATCCCTTATGATAAGCATGCCGGTTTTTGAAAATATATCGGACTTTGTCTCAATGCCTATGTAGCTGTCCCTGTTTCTGTCTATTATGGCATGAATTTTGTTTTTGATGCTTGTCCTTAATCTGACAAGCGATATCCTGGACCTTAAAAGCAGTTTGTTTTCCATAGAGATCCTTGTCGGTATATATACCCCGGGAAGCATCTCGGCTTTTAGCATGTAAGCCAGTGCCTCGGAGTCAATCTTGTCCGTCTTTATCCTTGACTCTCCTATTATCTTGGTCTTAAGGGGGTGAGCCACCGTTATATTGTCTGTTATACCCTCGAGTATCCTGTAGTAGTAAAGCCAGTTATATGATGCTTCTATAGCTACCGAGAGCTCGTCACCATTCCCCTGTTTCTTTAGATAATAGCTTATGTCCTGCCTTTTAGAGCTTATATTTGCTCTTGACAAGATTTTACCATCACCGTCCAAAACTGTTGCAAAAATATTTCTTTTGTGCAAATCTAGTCCTATGTATTTCATGTGCATCTCCTTTAAGTTTAAGTTATGACATGCAAATCTTATCACAGATTTGGCTTAGGGAGGTGCACCCTGTTTCTTATCCAGGGCCTCTGGATTTTCATGCTATCATAAGAATTTCCTTCTGGATCCCAAACCTATAAGCCCCCCACCAGTCGACATAAGGAGATATTATCGGATGCAAAAGTGACTGCCGTATGCAATTTTGGATAAGAAAGTACGAAAAATAGAAGAAGAACAAAGAAAATCTTATATCAGACCATATATTATGGCAGTCTCATATAATACCACCCAATAAAAGCCCTAACACACATTGTCACTGTCTGTATAGTCGTCTATAATATACTCATCAAACTCTTCTGGATTCTCTGCTACTTTAGGAGGAGCCCTCTTTTTATCAAACTCGTATATTCCCAGGTGATCAAGTATCTTTTTAACTACCCTGTATTCTTCAATAAAGGCAATTATTTTCATCTTACCTCCGCAGAAGGAACAGGTAAGTGGGTCTACTTCATATATCTTCTGTATCAGCCGGGCCCAGGACCTGTTAAGACCCCGGCAAGAATCATCTTCTATAATATGGTACTCAGGCTGGCTGTCTTCACTTATAAGAATTTGCTTCCTCGTCTCCAGCCTATAATCACCCACCAGTCTACATATTGGTTTATTATCGGATTTAAAAATAGCCCCTGGTCGCAATAACAAGGAAGAAAAGACACAAAATAGAATAAGGAATACAGAAAATCTTATATCAGCCCATATATTATGGCAGGACTATATAATACCATTTAATAAAAGCCCTAGCACAAATGGTCGCTTTCTATATAGTCATCAATTATATTATCCATTCCTTTTATCGGACAGTCAGGTTGAGCTTATTTGGGAAGTGGTTAGTTGCTATAGTGATTCTTAGGATAGTAAAGAATATCTTATTTATACCGGCATACTAAATTTCCAGCCTTTATCCAGTATTGTAAATTGAATATAAATGAAAAGGTAGGCAACAGGGCAATAGAAATTTGAGTAGTTAATTCCGTCTTCTTCTTATCCTGAGTCTGTCTTTTGAAAAAACACAGAAATTCTCCTTTAATTCTTCAGAATAATATCTTAGAATTTCTGAAAGAATTCTTACTTTCTTATCACCATTACAGTTTTCAGTTCTTAAAAGTAATATACCTTTATGCATCAAACCTGAGTTGTAAATAAGTTCTCCAAAATCTTTATCCATTGTTATAACAATCCTGTTATCTTTAGCAGCAATATCAATTATTTCAGAATCACTAATGCGTGGATTTATTTGTCTTGCAGATAAAATATCATAACCACTTTTATCCAGGAAATCCTCAACTTTTTTGCCAACACCTACATCAATAAGAAATCTTAGTCCCGAATGAGGCATTCTATACACCTATTTTGTAAATTTTTTCTTCTTCTACCAACTCAGCTGCATAAAGAAGAGCTGCTTCAATATCCTCTTTTTCTAACTCAGGATAATCTTCCAATAACTCATCTGTGTTTATTCCCCCTGCCAGTGCTTTTAGAATCTGATCTACGGTTATCCTTAGTCCCCTTATTGTTGGCTTCCCTACCATTATTTTTGGATCAATTGTTATCCTATATAATAAATCTTTATTTTTCATTGCTATCCTTTACTATAAAATACATAATTTGATTATATTTCTTTTCTTTACATTAAAAAAGGCTTATAAGAATTTGCTTCCTCGTCACCAGCCTATAATCCCCCACCAGTCGACATATTGGTTATCGGATATAGAAAATAGCCATTCGTTGCAGCACCATTTAAAGAAAAATACAGAATAGAAGAGTTGAAAATGATACCCTTATGATATATAGGGAAATATTTTCTATAGACTTAGCATCCCCTGGATAAATCCTTTCACCACAGTACACATTAAAACCAGAGTGGCGCCATGAGCAAATTAACTCTATTGCTCTACTGGTAAATGGGGCTTAAAATCCCGACAGTTATTGTATTTTATACTTGGGATCCAGAAGGCATTCTATAAATTATCATTCAATCAAACCATTAAAAGATATTTCAGAGGAACTTTAACTATAGAGTCTTTGACTAGTTCAATTTCACTGCTGCCAAAAACAAGCCCATACCTGCTTTTTAC
>CAYOLB010000094.1:0-3427 GCA_964404675.1 uncultured Atribacterota bacterium
AAAGAAGAACAGATGGAGAATAAAACAGAGTAGCTAATTAAATCAAGCAATCAATTAGAGAAATCTATATTTTAATGTATTGTGCGAAAAATTGCTTTAGCAGTGATGATTTTGATTTTTTTATTAGTAGAATTTCAGACTATAAACCCATTGTAAAGGATAAACTTGAAAAGTTTTCAGAGGCAGTATATGAAAGCTTAAGTAATGAAATCAAATCAAAATATACTGACAAGCACATCGGAATTATTCCGAAGGAGTGTGAAGTAATGTGGTATGGGATTAGAAAAGATCAGAGTAAAAAAGATATATTCAAACACTGTAATTTTACTATTGAGATAAATTCTGAATCTTTAGATTTCCATACAGTAATAAGAGATGGCAAATATTCAGATAACAAACCAATAGGCATACTATATAAAAAAATTAGAAATAATTTTATTGACTTTCAGAATCTCCTTAATAGCTTAAATAAAGGTTATTATTTAAGGATTTCAAAACGTTTACCGAGAAGTGGAGAGAGGATAATGCCCGGAAACGAGAGATGGGAGTTGTTATCAAAAATTTCACTTGAAATAATAAGAGATGAAACCATTAATTATATTATCATGATGCTTAAAAATATAAAATTTCCTGGATTGCATTTTGGCCGTAACTTGTATAGAGGTGATCCAAAGCTCAATAATCCAACAGATTTAATTAGTCTGGGGAAAAGTGCAATAGAAGAACAATATAAAATACTTAAATTCTTAGAGAGTTAAAAATGGTCAGTTTTTAAAAAGGCATACATGTGATTTATATTAAATATTTAAGAAATATTGTCAACAAAATACTATTCTGCCAATCAATATTGTTGCAATTAATAAATATAATTATTAATTGCAATAAAAGGGGTGTTTCTTTTAGATTATTCTATAATTGAAGAAATTAAAAAGAATATGAAACTTGGAACAACCCCATAAATACCAAGTAGAGGTACTTGGCGATTCCTCGAAACTAAACTGCATTTATATTTATGTTATATCACTTCTAAGAATATTATTCTTTATATTTTTATGGCTAATGTATTTTTATTTATACTTTATAGTATTATAATTGAATACATTAAGATATAATTTATTTAATACGTTAAAATTAGTAGCAAAATGACATTAATTGATAATACTAAAAAAACACTCCAAGAAGCTTTAAAAAACTCACTTTCTTATGCAAACCAAGTAGACATATTAACAGGTTTTTTTTATTTTTCAGGTTTTAGAACACTTGAAGATGAATTAAAAGATAAAAAAATTCGTGTTCTAGTTGGATTGGAAATTGAACCTAATCTAATCCCTCAAATCGTACAAAATGCAAAAGAAGATGATGAGGATTTAACCAGATGGCAGCCAAGACAGAAAACCACTTCTAGAACTGCATTAAAAGAAAATTATATTAAAACATTAATTGGATTTGTAAATGACAGTGATATTTTTGATAATCCTGAAACATTTGAAATTTTTAAGCTTTATACCAAAAAATTAGAAGATGGTTCACTTGAAATACGTAAAACTATAGATGATCAGCACGGTAAATTTTATATGGTACATAATAAAGAAGAGCAATCTCAAGGGGGAGATTACCCTGGAACTGTCTTTATGGGATCAAGCAATTTTACCTACAGGGGCCTTTCTGGACAGGGAGAGATGAATGACTCTAGTAGAGAGAAGGTAAAATTTTTAGTAACTATTCAGGGGGTAAACACCCTGTCAATATGAATATTATTATAAACAATCTGGATTCAATTGCTATAAGATGGTTTAAGACAGGGCAGGCACTATAATGGGATCTTTATCAAATACAGCCTGAATCGCATCGATTACAGAAAGCGAGCTCTTTCTTACAGTAGAGATATAGCCTCTGATGCGGCAGAATGTCCTGGCTCCACCAGCACTTCTGAAGGTACCTGATATTTTTTGCTACACCTTTGCCATTCTGATGTCTCTCTCGATAAGTTGTTTGCCAGTGCTGTCATGATTATTATATAGAACATTCATGTGCTTTATGATTAATTAAGTAATTAAGGCATATCTTCTATATTATTGGTTGGGGATTTACATGAATATAAATTTGTTTCGCCTTTCAAATCGCATCTATTTCTGTGCTGCACACAGGGTGAAAGGAATTGGGGGTAATATTTCAGATAGGCAATAAGACCTTCAAGGTTTTAAAGGAAAGATATCAAGGGAGGTTTGCATTTTACAATGTCAATGATAGAATATTTAAACAGCAGTAAATCTAGACTTTTTAATATAAATATTCCAGTAACTTCGCATTTTAGAAATAGAATATGGTAAAAAAATTTATTTCAATCACAATTTCTATAATCATTATATTTTTAATAGCAGTAGTTATCTATGAAAGCAATGCTTCTGATAAAAAAAAACAAACAGATGCAGATACAGAGACCGGAACTTCTGCTGAAGAAATGTTGTTGCCAGAAACCACCCCGGATGCTGCTTCAGAAACTTCCCTGGAAACATCTCCAGATACTGCTGCAGAAACTTCACGGGAAACTGCCACAACTGAAATCTCAAGTACTCCGGTTACAACAACAGCTATAGAGACAATTGAAACAGATACTGAAGAGATTAATAAAAATCTACCGACACTCAGGTTGGTTGTATATGAAGGGCCGGTTATAGTTCAGGATGGGGATATGTGTTACTACAGAGTAGAGGCAATAGCAGCCGGAGATCCTTATCCGGTCATTAAATTCAGCAAGGATGACAGCAATGGTGCCTGGGGGAGGAATAAAGCACAGGTAAACCTCAGATATGGTGAAAGCTATAACCTTATAGTTACTGCAGTTAACACATCCGGAGAAGTAACAAGGCGCATAGAACTTACCTGGAATCAATAACTTATTTTAAAAAAAATATGGTCGACCTTCCAACGATAAAGGAGCTTGCCGGACACAGGGATATAAGGACTACCGAGATTTATTGCAATGTAGGGGAGGAGGAGAAGAAAAAAGCAATTGAGAGCATAAGGGTTTAGTTCGAACCTTCTCTGCCCAGCCAATTAGGCTTTTCTCCTAAAAACCTTTTATTCTCAAGCTATTAACCTTTGACATTATTAACGCAATGCGTTAATAATTGTTTATGATAATTTCTTTCAAAGATAAGGAAACTAAGAAAATTTGGAAACAGCAATATCTCCAGACAATTACCTGGAAATATTCAGAGGATTGGGCTTAGAAAATTAATAATAATAATAATAAATAGAGCAAAAGATTAAAATGATTTAAAACTCCCTCCAGGGAATAAACTGGAAAAATTAACAGGGGATAGAAAGGATCAATATAGTATTAGAATTAACAATCAATGGAGGATATGCTTTTATTGGGAAAACGGAGTTGCCAGCTCTGTAGAGATAACAGATTATCATTAGG
>CAYOLB010000095.1:0-9898 GCA_964404675.1 uncultured Atribacterota bacterium
AAAAGGATATTTTTTCCTCTTGATATATATCTTGCCCGCAGGATTTTAGACCTTTTCCCCGCATTTACCGGCAGCCTGAACAATTTATTGATACCGGCATATATATTAACAATTATATTCCTGCTGCTTTCGGCTTTGTATATATTCTTATTCAGGTCCCCGGCCAAAAAGAATACTGCAGGAGTCGCAAAAAAGACTGTATTTATATTTATGCTTTCCGTCCTGCTGTTTTTTTCCGCCACCTATATATATGCAGAAGTACTGGCTGTAAAGAGCTACTGGCATACCTACAGGGATGAAATAATATCCGGTGATCTGGAAAGCACATACAGCGGATTCTACGGATTCGAAAAATTCATATCATGGGCCGGCGGTATTGTTCCTGAAGATAAAGACATCATTGCACTCGTAAGGGGAGAACCTGTATATATAATGTCCGAGTTGGCATATAACCTTTATCCGAGGGATATAAAGTTCATCGATCTAAGCGGCAGGGATTATGAAGAGATAAATGATGAAATAGAGGAAATGAGCCAATCATACACCGATGCCTACGAATACCTGATAGTGCTCTCGGAAGATGACAGTTACTTTGCTGCAGGTTTGGAGCTTATTGCAAAATACAGGACAACCGGCGGCTTTATATACAGTACCAGGTAATGCCGAAGATAGTATTATGAAAAGCTGACAGGACGAGTTTTATTTACCCGAGTTTAGACCTCAGCTGTATAGATACAGTATCCATATATTATATGTTACCATCGTATATATATTTAACAAAATATACGATATTAGCATATAATTTGAGGAATATTAGAAAAAGATGTCCAGAATGGAAAATATTAGCGAACTGTTATACAGGTATAATCCATGGTGGGAAATGGATTATGAATTACAGGTAATATATGAGAGAAAAATACTTGACCTTATTAAAAATAAGCTTGATTCAAGGGATATAATAATTCTAACCGGATTAAGGCGTGTTGGCAAAACCACAGTTTTTAAGGTGTTAATAAAAAGACTATTAAATAACAAAGGTATAAATAAAATATTTTATATTAGTCTTGATGATTACCTCTTATCCCAAAAAAGCATAGTTGAGATAATCAATGAATACAGAAAGATTCATAGGATTTCTTTCTCTGAGAAAGTTTTTGTTTTTCTTGATGAGACCACCTATAAAAAGTTGAAATAAGAAATGTCTATGACCTAAATAACTATTTAAGGTCTATTTAAAAAGTCCCGCGCTTTCTAAGACTGGCTCCCCCTTTTGGACGCTTTTAGGACTTTTGAGCTATCTATCCCATTGAATTACTATAAAAAAATATATAAGATTATTGACTAAAAGTATATTATTTAGTACTATTCAAAGTACTAAAAGGAGTATTATTATGGTAAAAATTTTAACAGCTAATGAACTAAAACAAAAAGGTGCTAAGGCTTTAAGAAATGCAACCTCAGATAATAATGAAGCCATTATTACGGTAAGAGGTAAAAGCGAATATGTAGTCCTGCCTATTTCTCTTTATAACCGTTTAAGGGAAAATGAACTTGAAATTGCACTTATTGAATCAAGAAAAGATCTTGAAGATGGTAAATTCATTGAAGAATCCGTAGAAGAACATATTAGAAGAATAACCAGTGAGTAAAATAATATATACAGAGACCTATATTAAGCGAGCTAAAAATTTCTTAAATAAGCACCCTGAAATTATTTCCCAGTATAAAAAGACTTTGAAACTTATAGAAATCAATATATTCCACCCATCACTCCGTTTTCACAAATTGAAAGGCAGATTATCTGACTTATATTCTGTATCAATCAATATCTCTTATAAGATCTGTATTGATTTTATTATTAGGGAAAACACTGTAATTCCAATTGACATTGGAAAACATGATGATGTTTATTAATTTCGCTGGCTCCGCATATTGGACGCTTCTAGAACTTTTTACTTTGATGAATTTACTTTTCTATTAGAAGAGGAATTTAAAAAAATTAAAAATATTTTTGTAAATACATAATATATTTTATAGCCCCAGGTTGGGCTATTTTATAAATTTTGAAATAACTTTATTTTCTGTTATTTTCCATCCACTTTATAGCAAAATCCACTAAATCCCTCTGACGAAAAAATTGTGAATCAGCCCGGATTTCTGCAAGATGGAGAGAGGTATTATTTTCATTTTTGACCTTGCTTTGCTGCTTCTATTAAATCCATAGTTCCTCCTGTTCAAAGATAATTTTGCATATTTTTTATCAATTATACTAAATAAGGCAATTACAATACTATAATTAAAAAGATGCAATAATTATATTAGCAGTATTTATTTTTGATGGTCAAAAATTTTCATACCTTAGACAGCTAATAAAAATCATTATTTGATATCTTGATTGTTTAAAAACTAATTTCAGGTATAAAAATATCCCCCCTTAAAGATATTAATTTAGTTCGAACTTCGTTCGCTATGGGCAGCCGTTTAAAATAATCGTGCCTTAAATTTTTTAATAATAACTCTTTAAAATTCCATATATATAACAAAAGTTATATAATATTTTCCAATATATCAATAAAAAAATTGGCATCAAAAATACTGCAGAGGTGATATCTAATGAAAATTACTGTAATTAACGGAAGCCCACGAACAAGCAGAGGCTACACCTCACAGATTTTAGAACCCTTTATAAAGGGAATGCAGAATGCAGGAGCTGAGATATCTTTAATATATTCGCACAAATTAAAGATAAAGCCCTGTGTAGGGGATTTCTATTGTTGGTTTAAAAAACCTGGAGAATGTATTTTTAAAGATGATATGCAGGTAGTCTATAATCAATTAAAGGATACAGACATCTTAATAATCGCTACACCAGTATATATACCATTACCAGGGAATATGCAAAATTTGATAAATAGACTACTTCCGCTAATGGAGCCAATTCTTGAGAATAAGAACGGGCGTACCAGGGCAAGATTTCATGATAATATTAAAATTAAAAAAATTATGCTTATAGCCACAAGCGGGTGGTGGGAACTAGGAAACTTCAATGTGGTAAAACTGATAGTAGAGGAAATCTCAGCTAACTTTAATGTTGAATTCGTTGATTGTATTCTAAGGCCAAACTCATCTGTTATGGATAATAAACCAGAGGATAAAAAATTAATAATTAACACCCTTGTAGAAGCTGGCTACCAATTTATAAAAGAAGGCAAGATATCAAATAATAAGCTGGAGCTAATATCTAAACCCTTAATGCCATTTGAAGACTATATAAAGGAAGAAACTAATTCTTATTTAAGTGTGAAGAAATCAAAAAATTGAATAGTATAGCTTGATGATAAATTATTTATTAAAAAGCTTTTTAAGATATAAAAATATCTTCTCTTAATCTTAATAAAATGGTTCTACCCCTGTCCACAGTCCCCAGCCAATCCGGTATGTATGTGATTTAAAGCTTGCTTATTGCTGATTACAAATCAAAATAATATATATCGTTTTTTCCTATTGACAACAGATTATAATGTAATACAATATGTAATACGGAGGTAACAATATGACAACTGTAAGATTAAACAATGAAATACTAAATAAGGTTGCTGCTTTAACTAAGATTGAAAAAACAACAAAATCTGAAATAATTAAAAAAGCAATTATTGAATACTATGACATGCGTTCAAAAGATTTAATGCCGTTTAAACTTGGTGCAGATCTTTTTGGAAGATACGGCAGTAGCAATTCTTTATCCAGTAATTATAAAATAAAACTGAAGGAAAAACTTCGTGAAAAACACTCTCATTGATGCAGGGCCACTTATAGCCTTATTTAATAAAAATGATAAATATCATGAGGAAATAAAAGAGTTCATCAAGAACTATAAAGGATTGCTTACAACCAGCTTGCCAGTCATAACAGAAGTATGCCACATGCTCGATTTCAATGTAAATGCACAAATAGATTTTTTAAAATGGATAAAACTTGGCGGATTAAAAGTTGAAGACATAGAAACAAAAGAAATAGATAAAATAATTAAGCTTTCAGAAAAGTACTCTGATATACCAATGGATTTAGCAGATGCAACACTTATCATCATATCTGAAAGACTGGGGATAAAAGAGATTATAACAATTGATTCAGATTATTATATTTATAGGACAACTGAAAGAGAAATGCTTGTAAATATATTTAACCTTATAAAATAAAATCTTTTATGACATATTCAATTCAGGTATGAAAACCATCTTATCCGAGCTTGATATTGCAGTTCTAACATCGTACGCTATGGCCATTCCGGTATGTATCTCATATAAATTTTAATAGCTACTTAAAGAATAAGGCCCCATATTATATATGAGGCCTTATAAAAATATTAATATTTTAAATATATAGCTTATGGCTTTCCTATCACAAACTCCTGCAAGAGATGGCCATACTCATGGAAAGTCCTTACTGTATACATGCCGTCGGGTAGTTCTACTTCAAAATGTGGCTTTTCTTTTTCAAAGTCTATCTCCCTTACAAGTATGCCATCCATATCATATATATGTACGTGGTTGTTGTCTTTATATACCCACCAGAATACAAATTCAAAATTATTATCCTCATTTACCCATACCTTAAAGCACTCCATCTCGTGGTCTCTTTCCCAGACTTCTTCTTCTTCTACTTCTGGTTTGCTGGCTTTCTTGGGGCATTCACATTCATAGAGAGCTCTAAACACATCTGGAACTCTTCCATCAACATTTTCACAAATTGCTACCGTATCAGTTCCAATACCACAAACACTCCAAGCATTTCCAGTAGAGCCTCCAAAGTTTCCATCTGAAGTAGTCCACCATATCTCCCATCGACCAGAAATAAGCATTCTGGAAGCACGAACCTCAAGGATTTCTTGTCCACAGGACGAACTTATTTGCCAGCAATCTAAAGTTCCTCTTGTTCCAATAGGTGTAATTTCTGTGTAGCATGGGTCAAGCCCATTGCTTATAGCATCTTGAGCTCCCAAAGCTGGTGGAACAGCAAATAGCACCATGACAACAACGAGGATAGTAATTAATGTTAATCTTTTCCATTTCATTTTTAAACACCTCCTTCCCTTTTAAATCTTTCTATAAACAAAAAAACCGACTAAATTCCCAGTCGGCTATAGCATTATAAAATCTAGCTATTTTAAAAAACCTTATATCATAATTAATCATTTAAAATCCTTTGCACTATATTTTTCTAATATAATTATAATATTTATATTAGGATTTGCAATTATTACTCAGATTCTTTTTCTGTTATATTTGTTCAATTTAAGAGTTCTAATATTTTTAAGTGAATCGTATTGGGATCATTCTAATATTTTCTTAAATTCTTTCAATTCTTTAAGCATCTGGTTCCAATCCTGTAAACAGTGGCCCACCAGCCAGATAGATTTTTAATAATTTCATAATTTATCTATGATTTAATTGTCTTTAGGTGTATTAGAGTTACAAATCATTCAAAAGCAAAATATTTTTATTTGCATTTAGAAAGATGTATAATAATTAATACATTTCTTTATTTAAATAATATTTAATTCTAAAGAGGTGATATAGTGAAAGCTAAAAGAAGTCTTTTGCTGGTCTCTATAGTCTTTACTGTCATTTTTATACTCTTTTCTTCGCTATCCTTACAATGTGGATTAACTCCCGGAAAAGAACCATCTTTAAATCTAGAGGTCTATGACGGCCCTGACTACAGCAGTCAAGACGATATGTGCTACTACAGGATAGAAGCAGTAGCAGAAGGTGAGCCAGATCCAGTGGTTGAATACACCATAGATTCGAATGTAAGAGATATCGGCTCAGGCAGGGTAGAAGTAGCAGTTGAGGTCGGAGGCTCATACACTTTAAAAGCTACAGCCTCCAACTCATATGGTAGCTCCAGTTCTACAACAACCCTTTTAGGTGAGTGCGGAGAGGTAGCCGAAGAAATTGCTGAAGAAGAGGAAGAAGAGGAAGAGACACCAGCAGCAGTAGAAGAGGAAGAAGAAGTAGTAGAGGAGGGGGAGGAAGAAGAAGAAACTACAGCACCTTCCGTAGCTCCTAATATAAGTATAGAAATATATGAAGGTCCAATATATTCACCCTCAGACAGCGTATGCTACTACAGAATAAAGGCAACAGTTACAGGAAGTCCCAGCCCATCTGTTAATTGGAGTAGAGACGATAGCCACGGCGCATGGGGAAGTAAAAAATGCCAGGTAAATTTAGAAAGTCCAAGTGAAACTTACACCCTTACCGGAACTGCAGAAAACTCTGCTGGTACTGATACTGATTCAATTGCTCTAAGTTGGGGCTGTGAAGCTCCTGCTCCTGCAGAACATACAGTAGATTTTTACCCTTCTATTAGTGGCACAGTTGGCCAGAATCCAGGCGAAGCAACAACTGCCTGGGTTGCTTTTGGGGATTCAGTAGCAAATACAAATTGGAGGGGTGTATTTGCATTTGATGTAAGCTCTCTAGATGGAAAAGAAATAACAAGTGCAAAGCTAAAGTTATCCAGCCCCACCATTCCTAACGTCTGTGATTTTAAAGGAGATATAATTATTTGGTATGCTGATTTTCTTCCAGGTATAACCCAGTCTGATTATAGTAGTGGCACAGCTTATGGACCTCCTGTACGTTTTTCATATGATGCAGATCCTTTGGAATTTTCATCTTCTTTTCTCAAAGAAAAAATTGCAGAAAGAACAAGCTCAGGTAAGGAACTGCAGTTTTATATATATTATGAAAGTGTGAGTACAGATGGAGACCACGTTGCTGAAGGGAGAGTATATGATTCAAGTAACATTACTTTAACTGTCACATACATTGAATAGTTACTGAACGCAGTGAAATAAAATTAGCTGATACATTGTTATTGGATGGTAAATAATTAGGTTTAGGACTATGCAAGATGTTGGTTAGTTACTCATAGGGAAAATAAATTATTTAGCGAATTTTAGTTTAGTTATTAAGATCAAATCTTTAACAATTTGGTTCCAGTTTTTTAAACAGTGGCCCACCATTGTAATTTTATTTATATTTATATTATTTATAAATTAAGGGAAAATGGTTATTTCAAAATCCATTTCTTTTAACCATCGAATTAATGGAACATGATAATTAATAGCTATTTATACCCATGTTTCAGAACCATATTGTGAGTCTCCATGATCCCTAAGGGATATCTTATTTGATTAATTATAATATCCAGGAGCAATCTGCATTTAATGGTAATTTTATATTATAAGCTAATTTAAGGTTATTTCC
Source organism: uncultured Atribacterota bacterium (assembly GCA_964404675.1). GTDB lineage: Bacteria > Atribacterota > Phoenicimicrobiia > Phoenicimicrobiales > Stramentimicrobiaceae > CAZWUL01. Next base: position 7,278 of record CAYOLB010000095.1, read on the forward strand.
GGTATAAAAATATCCCCATTTAAGTATAATAAATTAGTTCTATCAACTTCATACGCAATGCCCAGCCATTTCGGTATGTAAATGTATCTTTGAGATTTCCTGTTAAATTAAAAAGTTATTAAATAATATTTAAAAATACCATAAATTATGTTAATATAATCATAAATTATGGTAAAGGAGTTTAAGCATGCTGGAACCTGTATTTGGTAACGCTACTGTAGAAAAAGTTTTATTTGCCCTTGAAATCTATAGGCAGGCATATCCTGCCGGGCTTGCAAAGCTGTTTGGCATTCCTGTAAATGGAATTCAGCAGCAGCTTAAGAGATTGGAAGATGGTGGAATTGTAGTTAGCTTAATGGCAGGAAGGACAAGACTTTTCCAGTTTAATCCGAGATATCCATTTTTAAAGGAATTAAGAGCATTGATTCAAAAAGGGTTACAGTATCTTCCCCAAAAAGAAATACAAAAATATTATAGAAATAGAACAAGGCCAAGAAGGAAGGGTAAAACCATATGAAAGTAAACTGGGAAAATGTTGGAATAAAAGAAATGGTTGCAATGATATCAGAGCATTTGCAGAAAAATAGTATTGAGGCTGTTTTAGTCGGTGGGGCTTGCGTATCAATTTATTCAGAAAATAAATATACTTCTTATGATATTGACCTTATTACAACTAGTTCTATTAAAACAATGATTCCGATACTTGAACAATTGGGCTTTAAAAATACAGGAGGGCGTTTATTCGAAAACCCTAAGTGTAAGTTCTTAATTGATTTTGTAGCACCTCCAGTTTCAATTGGAGATTCACCTGTATCGGAGTTTAATTATATAAGTACACGTTTTGGTACAATATGCCTGTTAACCCCTACTGATTGTGTTAAAGACAGGTTGGCTGCATACTTTTTCTGGAGTGACTTGCAGTCTTTAGACCAGGCAGTCATGGTGGCAAAAAGAAATAAAATTAATATACAAGATGTAAAAAAATGGGCCGAAAATCAAGGTGAACAGGAAAAGTATAAGGTTTTTGTAAAAGGATTAAAGTAAAAATGGCTATACCTACATGATATAACCAATGTTTAATATTATGTGAAAGTTTTCAAGATTAAAATAATAAAAAGAAAAAAATAAGTTCTATAACGCTGATAGATTTGGACAACCTGAAATAAGAGTATACTATAAAAAAGCAACTGGTAATAAATCCTTTAGATATCTTTTAAAATGTGGCTGCTGCGACGAAAGGCTGAAAATATAATACATGTTCAAAAAATAACTAAACTATTTAATTCTTCTAAATCTTTTAATATGTGGTTCCAATTCTCTAAACAATGGCCCACCATTAAAATTACTAACCCTGGCAATAAAGGATAAAATTAAACGTGGTGGCAAACCATTACACTTGTACTGATAATTATATTTATTAATCTATAAAATTATTACTAAAAGTTCGAATCTTGCCTCCCCAACGAGTAATTGAATAATTAAATAGTCTTAAAAGATAACAATAATCCTTTAAATTTAACATCATATTACAAAAGGTGTATAGTATTATCTAGTACAAAAAAAAATAATTATTTTTATATCTGGAGCATCAAATGAAAAAAAACAAACTATCCATTATTTTTATCATTTTAACCATAGTATGTTTATTTTCTTTAGCATCTATAGCAAATGGGTGCGGCTGCAGTCTAATCCCGGTACAAGAAAGTAAAGACACTGAAGAAGCAGAGGAAGCTGATGTTGAGAAAGAAGAAAAAACTCCTGAAGAAGAAGAGCCGGAAGAAGAACCTCCGGAGGAAGAAACCCCGCCAGAAGATGAATCACCTGAAGAGGAACCACCTGAAGAAGAGGAGCCGGATGAGGCAGAGCCCGCTGAAGCTCCAACACTTACCCTTGAGATAATTGAAGGACCTACCTACTCAGCATCAGATGATGTGTGTTACTACAGGATAAAGGCCAATGTATCTGGTAATCCAACCCCTGAAGTAGAGTTTTCAAAAGATGACTCAAATGGTGCCTGGGGTCAATTTATAGCCCAGGTCAATCTCGAAGACCCATCTGACACCTATAATCTAACTGTAACTGCTACAAACTCAGAAGGTACTGCCACAGATTCAATGAATATTATATGGGGATGTGATATTCCAAACAATCCACCCGAGATATCAGAGATTACCTTTATGGGAGACCACTACATGGGACTTGAGTATACATTCTCTGCTGCTGTAGCTGACCCTGACGGAAATAGTGTATCATACAGCTGGTCTGTATCCGGAGGAAGCCTGGCTAATCCTAATACAAATCCTGTAAAGTGGACTATGCCAAATACCCCTGGCAATTATGATATAACAGTAACTGTAGATGATGGTAATGGTGGCCAGGACCAGAAAACAGAAACTGTTGAAGTACTTGCCATACCGAGCACAGATATACCAGTTGTCTGCATGGAAAGCGGAGATGTTTATAACGATGGAAGCGTTGCATGGTCATGCCCTGCTAAGGTTGGAGATACAAATACTAATAAAACTACAAGAGGTTTTTTAAGCTTTGATATATCCAGCCTTTCTGGAAAAGTAATAATATCTTCTAGCATGGTATTTAATAATTATTATGAGGGTAATAAT
>CAYOLB010000096.1:0-6642 GCA_964404675.1 uncultured Atribacterota bacterium
GTTGTTATTAATCTATAATGAAAAATTACCATTTTTCTCTGGTCTTTTCAATTTATTTTTTTCTAAAGTCAAATCAAATTTTTAGATTTAAATCAATTAATAATTTTTTCAATTTTTTTTATGCATTTCCCTTGACATATTAAATATCAGTGTTATAATGTTTCTGGTTTGAAGAAAATAAACCATTAAATATTCTTTTCATTTTTATACCTCCTTTCAAACTCGCTTTGCTTTGAAGGCAAAGCGAGTTTTTTTATTATCAATATTTTCAATTATATTAGCCCCCTATTTACAAGCAGATAACTTTCATATAGCATTAATGATGTTAAAAGTAATTAAAGGATTGATATATCAATGAGTTTCTTAACAATATTGATAATTATAATTTTTTTAGCTGGCTTTTACGAAAATTTATCACACCAAAAAAGGATTCAGAAATTACCTATTCGAATTCATGTCAATGGAACTAGAGGTAAATCAACCACAACAAGATTGATTGCAGCAATTTTAAGAGAAGCAGGCTATAGAGTTTTAGCAAAAACAACAGGTACTTCACCCAGAACAATTTTAGAAAATGGAGAAGAGATAACAATCCAAAGAAAAGGCTCTGCGAATATTATCGAACAAAAATACTTTATAAAAAAGGCCGTTAAAAGAAAATGTAACGCTATAGTTCTTGAGTGTATGGCAGTTCATCCGGAAACTCAATGGGTTAGTGAACATAAATTGATAAAATCAACCATCGGAGTCATTACCAACGTACGAGAGGACCATCAGGATGTTTATGGCCCATATCTAAAAGATGCAGCTGATGCCCTAAAAATGACGGTACCTGAAAATAGTTATCTAGTATCTGCTGAGAAAAAATATATTTCAACTTTCCAGGAACAGGCAAAAAAATTAAATACTCAGTGCATTCAAGTTAATCCTGATAAAATTGACTTTAAAGATTTTAATAAATCAGAGAATTTTTTCTTCAAAGATAATGTTGCGATAGCTTTACAAGTAGGAAAAATTTTAAATATTGATGAAAATATTTGTTTAAAAGGTATTTTAACCGCTAACCCAGACCCGGGAGCTTTATCAATTTATAAAATTAAAAAAAATGGGAAAGAAATTTGGTTTATTAATGCCTTTGCTGCTAATGACAGAGAATCAATTTTAATAATTTGGGAAAAAATTAAACAAATCATACCAAAAAAAATAGACAGTTTAACAAAAATTGCCATCGTGAACCATCGAGATGACCGGGTTAGCAGGACTTTACAATTTGACAAAATCTTAAGTCAGGAGCTTACCTTCAATCATATTTTTTTAGTAGGCCCTAATAGCCAGCTAAGTAAAAGGAAATTAGTTTATTTTGGATATCCCTCTGCACAAATTACAATTGCTAATAAACAAGAGAATGTTGAACAAATAATTGATAAAATTACAGGCCAGATCAAATTAAACGCTGCTGTCTATGGTATTGGCAATACTAAGGGATTTGGTTTGAAGATTATAGATTATTTAAAAGTGAATGGAGAAAAAGTATGATTTACCAGGCCATCGGCATTGGAATAGCTATTGGTTTTTTGTTTTATGAAATAGTTGGATTATCCCCAGGTGGAATTGTAGTACCCGGTTACATAGCACTATTCATTGATCAGCCTTTACGTATACTGGTTACCATCACTATTGCTATTATTACGTATTATATCGTATCTTTCTTGTCTAACTATCTCATTTTATATGGTAAACGCCGTTTTTTAAGCTTGATACTTATCAGTTTTTTAGTTAAATGGTTAGTAGAAAGCTTTATTTTCCAATTTCCAACCACAAATATTGATATACAAAGCATTGGCTATATTATACCCGGATTACTGGCAAATGAAATGAAAAGACAAGGGATTGTTCCTACTCTAGTGGCAATGACTATAGTGGCAATATTGGTTCGCTTAATTCTTTATCTTTTTATCTATTAGTGTTTATATATTTATTCATGTTGGACAATACATTAGAAAAATTTAAATATATCTCTATTCTCATTTTTCCTCTGAAATATGCTTTATCCAGCTAAGAAGTTCTGGGAAAACCAAATCGTTTTCTTTCCCCAGGTCATAATCAATTGAAACATGATCTTCATCAGGGAAATGAAATATACTCACATCATAACCATAATATTGCAATTGCTCATAAAAAGACTGGTTGACACTCTCTGAAACTTCACGGTCACCCGCTACTAATAATAAAACTGGCGGGGGTGTTATTCCTTCTCTGATGTAATTAATTGGTGAGGCATCTTCCCAATGTTGCGGATTATCTCCAAAAGCCCAGGAAAATAAATATTGATTTTCCGGCTCAGCAGTAAATAATGTGGGAAGATGATATGCTGCACTATCTAATCCAATAACTCCACTAATATCTGCAGGAATTAAGTCAAATTCAGCAAGATAGGTTTCATCTAAGGCAATCAAAGCTGCTAAATGTCCACCTGCTGAATGTCCAAGAAGGAATATTCTATCCGGGTTTCCACCATAACTATGAATATTTTTTTTAATCCAGGAAAATGCTCGTGCAACATCATAGGCATGTGCGGGAAATTGATAATCTGGGGAGAGTCTGTAGTTTATGCTAACATAAATATAATTATTATCAATAAAGGCCTTTGCCTTATAACTTAGTCCCCCTTTATCTCCAAGAACCCAAGTACCACCATGTATATAGATAATAATAGGACAGGATTGGCAATCTTCCGGTTGATATATATCCAAGAGATGGGATTGATTCAGGTTATCTTGTTCATCATTATCTTCCCCATAGTTAATGTCAGTATGAATTTTTACATGATTCCACTGAATTTGTGCCAGACAGATATTACTAAAAAAAATAAAAAAGAAGACAGTAAATATCAATATTGAAGAAAAATATTTTTTATTCACTCTTCTTTTTAACATTTTATCCAACTTTGTATTTTGCAATACCTATTTTAACGTTTGGGTATAAATAATCAGGTTAATTATGGTTTTAAATTTAGACTTTGCTAAACTGCATAACTAAGCTAGTCTTGATACTAACAACAAAGCAGGTAGGGAAAATTCCCTACCTGCTTTGTTACAAATTATTATTGTTCGTATTTCCATAATTTGTGGACATTACAGTACTCTCTGACTTTTTGCAGACCTTCTACATCCTCAAATTCTGCTTCCGGAGCATCTCCCGGCTTAAGGAATTTTTTACATGAACCTTTATCAGTGATAACCTGTATCCACTCTATATAATGTTTGTCTTCCATAGGATGAAGAGTAGAACCTACTACAACTTTGACGCCCTTTTCGGTCTCTTCGACAACCGGGACATGTTTTTCATTGGCCTGTTCAGCTGTTTGCTCTTCCATTAGCTCCATAGGCTCGCCACAACAAACCAGTTCACCTTTTCCACCATGAAGAACCTCTACAATATTCCCACATATATTACATTTATATATTTCATGTTTCTCAGCCATTTTTAACACACTCCTTACAATTTTTTTTAGTCAAGTTTGCCATAACTCATAACTAATTATAATTCATAACAGTCAAATTCTTTGCTATTCAGTCTTTCTCGGGTTTTTTTAATAACAATAGGGTATATTCTAAAAATTATAATAGTCCCATATCTTCTAGTAAGGCTTCCAGATCTTCTTCGTGCTCAACTTCATCTTCTAAGATACTTAACACCATTTGATAAGTAATTGGGTCTTTATCTTTAACCATTTTAGAAATCTTTTGATAAACATCGATTGCACATTGTTCGCCTTTAATATTTTGTTCGAGTAATGTCTTAACATTGGGGTCGGTAGGCGCTTCATATCCACAATTAGTAGCTTTGTACCATTCTTCTGGTGTTAAGATAGGGGTGCCTCCTAATTGTAGGATTCTTTCGACCAACATGCCAGCGTGTTCCAGCTCTTCATTGGCATGTTCTTCCAGTTCAGCAACTACTGCACCTCTCATTGGCCCTTTGGCTACTTTTGCACCAATCCAATACTGATAATAAGCTAACCATTCATCTGCCAATGCCTTATTCAGCTCTTTAACTAATTCATTAACATCCATTCCTACTATTTCTCTTCCTCTAGTTCCCATAACGAACCTCCTTAATTATTTATTATTCTATTTATTCAATTTATCCTTTTCTCTAAAATTTGAATTTTTAGTTGCTTGCTTTTTTAGACAATCAGGACAAATTCCTTCCAGAATAATCTTCTGGTTACATATCTTAAATTTTTTCTGAACATCTTCCGGTATTTTTATTTTATCATATTCAGGTGAGTCAAAATCGATAATCTTCTTGCATTCCAAACAGCGAAAATGATAATGCGGTTTTAAATTAGCATCATATCGCCTTGGCCCATAACCGCTCTCCACCATCTTTATAAGACCATTTTTAAACAAACATGTCATAGTCCTATTGACAGTATCAAAAGATATATTTGGAAATTGTTTTCTTACCTCCAAGTAAACTGTTTCCGTACTTGGATGTGATTTAGTATTGACCAGAAAACAAAAAATAGTCAAGCGTTGTGGTGTAATTCTAAGATTTTTTTGCTCTAATTTTTCTTTACAATAAGAATAGGTATCTTTCATTATTATCATCTACTTAATTTTTGTTTTATATTTCATTAATACTTTAGACTATGAGCTTATAAATATCCTTTTCTGTAAAAACTACTATATAGTATTAATTACTATTTGTCAATATACTAAATAAAAAAATTTGAATTTTTTTTATTTAGTAGTATGCTATAAAGTAATGCATTAAAGAGAGTTAAACTATTATGTTTAAAAATCAAAAAAATATCCAACTAAAACTCGGCGCCTTTGGTCATGCTTATAATGATGCTTACCACTTTATTATACCTTTGCTGTTACCCTTCTTCCGTCAGGAATTTTCTTTTACTTATCTTCAATCAGGTCTTATCCTGACAATCCATGTAGCTCTGCGTTCAATATTTTCACTAATTTTTGGCTCATTAGGTGACCGTTTTAACCACAAACACCTCTTTATTTCTTTTGGGTTTGTCTTATCATCTATTCTCCTGGGTAGTGTCATCTGGATAAGTAGCCTACCCTTAGTTATGACAGTTTTACTTTTAATGGCTATAGGTGTATCCACTTTCCATCCTCTGGCAACAGCAATGGTAGGCGAAAAAGCTAAACCAGAGAAACAAGGTCATGATCTAAGCCTCTTTTCTGCAGCCGGTACACTTGGCTTATCAATTATGAGCCTCTTGTTTGGCTGGCTAGTTACCTTATGGGGATGGAGAATGGCTTGTCTGCTAATCTCCTTACCTGGATTTCTTTTAGCCTGGGGATATGCTCAGCTAAAAAACGAAGTCCCCGTACAGGATAATAGCCAAACAAAATTAACTTATAAAAACCTCTATATTGTATTGTTTATTGCCCATGGTTTACGCAACCTGGGAACATGGGCTATACTTTCTTTTCTTCCCACCTATGCCACAGATTATATTGGTTTGAGGCCAGCCATTTCTGCATGGGTCATCAGCTTATTTTTTGCCGGTGTACTAACTGGAAGCTTAATAATGAGCCGAATTCTTGACCAAAAAAGCCCTCTTGAATTTGTTAATATTGCCACTATCTCGACAGCTTTTCTTATTTTCATTCTAACTTATTCAACTATACCAATAATTATGAGTTTTCTGGTTATTTCTATTGGTATATCACAGGGATTTTATTTCCCTGCTCAAAACACTTGGTTAACCAGAGTTAGTACTAATCAGACTCGTGGCAAACTTTTTGGTTTTACAATCTTTATCGAGGGTGTTTCGGCAACTATTGCACCTTCTCTCTATGGTTGGCTGGCAGACAAATTTGGTTTGGTCTATGCATATCGTTTGGCTTCTATTCCGATTTTGATTGCCTTCATTTTCTATATTACATTATATTATATGGTAAAAACATCTAGAAATAGTCGCTTAAGGAACACTATTTCTTAATAAATACCTCTTAATAATTGTAAAAATACTGCAAAATAATATCTAAAAATAGTAAAATATAATATAATTAATAATTATGATAAAATGAATTATCCAACTAACTTTGCAAAATAGCAAGGTATAGATAGGTACAAATTTTCAAAAAAATAGATATAATAGATATCTTAGTAGATAGCTTTTATAAAATTACAGACGGGGGAAGAGTTGTTTAAAAACAAGTTTTTATTTTACTATAATGTCAAGATAATAATTTTGGGGCTTATTCTAATATTTGCCTGTTTTGGCTTTTGTTCTTATTCTGTTTTTGCAGATAATCAGTCTATCGAAGATCTATATTTCGATGGAGTTCAGTTCTTAGAAAGCAATAAATATGAACAGGCTATGGATATCTTCCGGAAAATTCTTAACATTAACCCCAATCATCCGCAAGCACATTTTCAGATTGGTGAAATCTATCGACTAACAGATGAAAAAGAAAAAGCAAAGATTTACTACAAGAATGCAATAAATTTAAAAGCTGATTATCTCTCAGCATACTACAACCTGGGATTGGTAGACTTAGAATTGAAAGAATATTCTAGTGCCATACAATCATTCAAAGAAACAATCAGGATTGACCCCGATTTCTCCGATGCACACTACAGTTTAGGTCTAACTTATTT
>CAYOLB010000097.1:0-5695 GCA_964404675.1 uncultured Atribacterota bacterium
GTTGCTTTACAGGGAGAGATTGGCTCCTTTAGTGAAATGGCTGCATTGCAATATTTTAATTCTTCTGCTGAGATAATTTCCTGTAATAGCTTTAGCCAGGTTAGCCAAACAGTGAAGGATGGTAAGGCGGATTATGCAATCTTACCGATTGAAAATTCCCAGACTGGAGGAATTAATAATGTACATGATTTATTATTAAATGAGAATTTATATGCTGTTGGTGAGGTGATTTTAAAAATTGAGCATTGCCTGATCTCTCATCAAGGAACTAATTCAGAAGAAATTGAAAAAATATATTCTCACCCTCAGGCATTGGCTCAATGTGAAGAATATTTAGTAAAAAATTTTCCTAATTGTCAAATTATTCCAGTTTATGATACAGCAGGAAGTATTAAGAAAATCAAAGAATCAAGAGAAATTAATGCTGCCGGAATTGCCAGCCAACGAGCTGCTTCTTATTATCAGATGAATATTATCGAAAAAGGAATTGAAGATAATCCATTTAATTTTACCCGCTTTTTAGTATTGTACCCGGAAATCTTGCCCGATGATTCAAATAACAAGACCTCTATTATCTTTGCTGTGGTAAGTGTTCCCGGGGCAATTTATAAATGCCTGAAGGAGTTTGCAATTCGTAATATTAATTTGACTCGATTAGAATCAAGACCAAGTAGGACAAAACCATGGGAGTATATCTTTTACCTTGATTTTGAGAAAGGCTTACAGGAAAAGATTGTTCAGGAAGCTTTAGAATCATTAAAGGAATGCACCACCTTTATTAAAATTATTGGCACTTATCAATCCCATTCAAATGAAATTGGTTATATGTAAGGGTATTTTGGGAAAATAACCAAAAATTCTCCAAGTGAGCCAAGCAAGGCATAGATTTTTTATTATAAATGTTGTAATATATAACAATCATCAAAATATTCATTGCAAGGGGGCTCTATTTGATGCATTTTCAGGAAAACAATCATTCTAACAATTATAAAGAATCGGTTAATTTTATTCAGGCCATTATCGATCGTGATAAGGAGAACAATAAATATGGTGGACGAGTACATCTCCGTTTCCCACCGGAACCTAATGGTTATCTACATATCGGGCATGCCAAATCAATTTGCCTGAATTTTGGTCTGGCAGAGAGAAATAATGGATTATGTAATCTTCGTTTTGATGATACAAACCCTTCAAAAGAAGATATTGAATATATAGATTCAATTATCAGGGATGTCCGCTGGTTGGGTTTTGATTGGGAAGATCGGCTTTATTATGCCTCTGATTATTTTGAAAGAATGTATGAAGATGCTGTTTCTTTAATCAAAAAAGGCAAAGCCTTTGTCTGTGATTTGAGTCCGGAAGAGATTAGGGATTATCGAGGTACCTTCACCAAACATGGGAAGGAAAGTCCTTATCGAAATCGTTCTGTTGAGGAAAATGTAAACCTATTTGAGCAAATGAGAGAAGGAGCATTCGAGGATGGATCAAGGGTCTTAAGAGCCAAAATTGATATGGGTTCTCCTAATTTAAATATGCGTGACCCTGTCTTGTACAGGATTGTAAAAAAGTCACATCACCGCACCGGCGATAAATGGTGCATATACCCTATGTATGATTATGCACATCCATTAGAAGACTATTATGAGGGAATCACTCATTCGGTCTGTACGTTGGAATTTGAAGACCATCGTCCTTTTTATGATTGGTTACTTTCTAATCTTTATTCTTCTGAGTTACCACAGCAGATTGAGTTTGCCAGACTTGACCTGACGAATACCATCATGAGCAAGAGAAAATTGCGTTTACTGGTAGAAGAAGGTTATGTTGATGGCTGGGATGATCCTCGCTTACCCACAATTTCAGGTTTACGAAGAAGAGGCTATACACCCAGGGCGATTAAAAATTTCTGTGACCGAATTGGAGTAGCCAAAACGAATAGTATAGTAGATATTCGTTTTCTAGAACATTGCATCCGGGAAGATTTAAATAAAAACGCACAGAGAGTCATGGCTGTATTAAATCCTTTGAAACTGATTATTGATAATTACCCAGATGATTTCACAGAAGAATTGGATAGCGAGAATAACCCTGAGGATTCCTCTGCGGGTTATCGGAAATTACCCTTTTCCAGGGAATTATATATTGAAAGAGAAGATTTTCATGAAAACCCGCCTAAGAAATATTTCAGGTTGGCTCCCGGTCAGGAAGTCCGGCTAAAGAATGCCTATATTATTAAATGTGAAAGCTTTGTGAAAGATGATAAGACTGGTAATATTCTAGAGGTTCATTGTACTTATGACCCGGATACAAAAAGTGGTTGTCCTGGTGCAAAAAGGAAGGTAAAAGGAACTTTACATTGGGTTTCTGCGGAACACGCCCAAAGAGCAGAAGTCCGTTTGTATGATTATCTTTTATTGGAAGAAGGCAAAAAGCAACCAGAGGAAGAGAAGGATAATTTCATAGACCGAATTAATCCAAATTCACTGGAAATTGTTACAAATTGTTTGGTTGAGCCCAGTTTAAAAGATGCCTCAGAAGGTGATAAATTTCAGTTTATGCGCAAGGGGTATTTTTGTGTTGATCTTGAATCTAAACCTAGTAAGTTAATATTTAATCGTATTGTTACTTTACGAGATAGCTGGGAGAAAATTATGAAAGCAAAACCAAGTGGTGGTAAATAAGTGTCTGCTTTTATAGAAGAAAAGGTCGACATATGAGGATAGCCTTTTTTACCAATTGTTATAAACCTTTAATAAATGGTGTAGTTAGCAGTATCGTTTCACTTAAAAATGCCTATAAGAAAAAAGGCCATAATACTTATATTTTTGCACCAAAAGTTGAAGGATACAATGATCAGGAAGACAATGTATTCCGTTATTATTCTGTAAGCCTGACCAAAAAAGTAAAATACCCTATTGCTATTCCGCTTTCTTTAAGGGCAAATAGGGTTATTAAAGAATTTAAACCTGATATCATTCATATTCATCATCCCTTTGTACTCAGCATGCCTGCAATAATGTATGCTGAAAAATTAGGCATACCAAAAATATTAACTATCCATACTCAGTATGAGCGTTATGCTTATTATGTTTCACCTGTTCCGCAGGTTATAACCAATGAGGCTATTAAGATGATTGTTGCCAGTTTTTCCTCCAAAGTAGATGTGGTAACAACACCCTCCGAATCCATGAAAAAACTCATTAATCGCTACAATATAAAAAAAGAGATCGTAGTTATACCCAATGCAATTGATCTAAATATATTTCAGGAAAAAGATGAGCAAACATGTAATAATATAAGAGAACAGTTAGAATTGTCAAATGAGGATATTGTTTTGCTTTATGTAGGAAGGATTTCTTTTGAGAAAAATATTGATAAAATAATAAAATCTTTAGCTCTGTTGAAAGACAAAAATATTGATAAAGTGAAACTTGTTCTAGTAGGGGAAGGAACCGCCTTGAATCAACTTAAGAGCATTGTTAAATCTGTAGGTTTAGAGCAAAATGTTAAATTTGTAGGGGCAGTAGACAGTGAAACTGTGAAGAGTTATTATCAAATATCTGATTTATTTACTTTTGCTTCTACCTCTGAAACATTCGGGATGGTGATAATTGAAGCCTTGGCATCAGGTGTGCCTGTTCTGGCGGTGAGGGCCCCAGGTGCAATTGATATTTTAAGTGATGGATTTGACGGGATGCTGGTGGAGGATGATGTATCTGAATTTTCAGCCCGTCTGGAGTTGCTAATCAAGAATAAAGACTTGCGAAAAAGATTGGCCAAAGGAGCTTTCTATACAGCTCAGCGCTACAGCATCGATAATATCTCAGATCAGATGCTTAACTTATATCAGAGATTGGCTCAGAGATGAAATGTCCAATGAAATTCACTGCTTTTAGAGACTTCTTAAGACACCCGCTAATATAGTACAATTTTTAATTGTGTTATAATCAGGAAAAAAAGGATGTGATTAGTTTGGAATATATACAAAGACCAAAAATTAAAAAGAAAAATCTATTGGCATTTACAATTATGATGGTAATAATGATTTTTAGCAGTTTTGTTCTGGGTCAATCTACATTGCAAAAAGCCACTTTTGCCGGTGGTTGTTTTTGGGGTGTAGAAATGGCGTTTGAAGAAACAGAGGGAGTTGTAAATGCCATATCTGGTTATACTGGTGGGAATACCATTAATCCTACTTATAAAGAGGTTTCAACCGGTAAAACTGGACACTTTGAGGCAGTTGAGGTTACTTTTGATTCTTCAAAAGTAACCTATCAAGAGTTGTTAGAACTTTTTTGGCAGATGATTGATCCAACCGATTCAAGTGGACAGTTTCCTGATAGAGGAAGTCAGTATCAAACTGCAATTTTTTATCATGATGATGAACAAAAAAACCTTGCTGAAAAGTCAAAGGAAGAATTGCAAAATTCCGGAATATATCAGGAAAAAATTGTGACTAAAATTTTGCCAGCAACAGACTTTTATCCTGCAGAAGAATACCATCAGGATTATTACACAAGGAATTCAACTCAATACAGTGTGTATAATACAGATTTAGGAAGTGATGATTCTACAGAATCCAAATCGGAGGAAGAAATGATGGAGAAAAAATGGAATGAAAATTATCAAAAACCATCAATGGATGAGCTAAAAGAGACCTTAACACCATTGCAATACCAGGTTACCCAGGAAAATGGAACAGAAAGACCTTTTCAAAACGAATACTGGGATCACAAAGAAGAGGGAATTTATGTTGATATTGTATCAGGAGAGCCGCTTTTTAGTTCTACTGATAAGTTTGATTCCGGAACAGGATGGCCGAGCTTTACTAAACCAATCAATAGTGAGTTTGTAGTTGAGAAAGAGGATAGAAGTTATATGATGGTCAGGACAGAAGTCAGAAGTAAATATGCCGATTCTCACCTTGGGCATCTTTTTGACGATGGACCCCAGCCAACAGGATTACGTTATTGTATCAATTCAGCTGCATTACGGTTTATTCCTAAAGAAGAACTAGAGAAGGAAGGGTATGGCCAATATCAGGAATTATTTGAATAAAAATATTTGAATTAATTTTTAATTTACAATTAAAGTAATTTTAGTTGACAACCTTTTTAGGTGATGCTATAATTTGTTAGAACATTAAACTATTAATTATTTAATCAGTTAAAGATATATGAATACAGATTAAATAAACAGATGTAATATTGAAAGTACTAGTGCATGTCTCCAAAATATTATGCGATTGGAGGAAAAATTATGGATTTTTATCCACGCTGGAGAAATGAAATGACCGACCAATTATTTCAGGCGATGTTAACTTTAGAAAATATAGATGAATGCTATCGGTTTTTTGATGATGTAGCAACTATCAATGAGATAAAAGAATTAAGCCAGCGATTGGAAGTTGCGCGGATGCTTGATGAGGGCTTTATCTATGAGGACATTGTTAAAGAAACCGGTGCGAGCTCTGCTACAATCAGTCGGGTAAAAAAGTGCTTGAATTATGGTGCTGATGGGTACCAGTTAATTTTAAAAAAGTTAAAACAAAGAAATAAGAAATAAAAAATAATGGAGGAATGTTTTTGATGAATAGAAAAGGAAGGATTTTTACAGTTTTAGTTTGCTCTGTGCTAGTCTTTATGTTGTTAGGATTATCTGGATTATCAGCTGAAAAAGAGGTTTACATTAATGG
>CAYOLB010000098.1:0-2475 GCA_964404675.1 uncultured Atribacterota bacterium
GTGATTGTGTTATTGCTTAGCCAGGTTGGTTATTTTAATACAAGGGCCAATTCTATTTATTTTTCAAAAGGGAGTGACTATATAGAAATGCCAGATGTATTAAAAACTCCTTATGTAATGGGAATGCTAGATGTTCTATATACACTTCTGTATGGTTTAAAACCTATTATATACCAAGAGTTTGAAGAAAGAACAAAATCTATGTCATTGGACCAGTTTGTTAAAATATATGATAAGTTTTTAGATGAAAACCCAGAACTTTTACATCATCCAACAGGCACTACTTTTGTTTCCGCTATATTTGATGCAATATTTCCAGAATTAGATTTTAAGGAATTTATGAAATTTGAATAATCTTTAAACAGTGGCAATAGGGGTTTTTATGAAAAACGAAATTGATTTAAACGAAGCTTGCCGGATCTTAGGCAAAAGCAAAAGGACTGTTTCCAGATATATCAAAAAGGGATTGCTTAATCCAGAAAAAGTTAGAGGTCAAAAGGGGATTGAATATCGGTTTAACCGGTCCGAAGTTGAGAGCATTAAAAATCCGGAGACCACCGGACAGGAGACAGGACAAAATCAAAAAGTTGAAACAAAAGATGATGACACTTTGGCACTACTAAAAGACAATATGAAGTTATTACAAAAGCAGTTAAAATCTAAAGACCAGCAAATTAAGAAACTGCTTGATAGACAAAGGGAAACGAACTATTTGCTAGGGCAATTACAAAACAAAGTTTTATTGTTAGAAGATAAATCTAAGGGCAAACGACCGGACAAAACACACCGGACAGAAGACACGCCATCGGACACGACAGGGGACAGGAAATGGCATATCAAAAATATAATTGCCAGGTGGTTTAAAAAGTAGGGATCAATGATGGTTGAAAAATAAATTAATAGACTTAAAGGGAAAGGAAATTATTAGCTTGACATTGTATATTTATAATTATAAAATAGCTAAAGATGATGGTATAGTTAGATGAAACAAGATCGTAAATTGAAAATAAAATATCCTGTAGAGCGTCTTGAACGCCATTAGGAGGAGGTAGTGGTAATTACTTTCTTTTGATGGCGTTTTTTTGTATGTATAGATAATAAATAAAACGAAAAAGAGATCCGTAATGATGATGGCAATGGATCTCTCTTTCAAAAGCATATTAAATTATACCCACTAAAAGTGGGCTACAAGCTATTTTTATATTATCAAACTTTGTCAATAAGGGCAACAAAAATATAATGATAGAGGGGAAGACAACAAGGGGGGAATATGGAGAAGAGAAGGGAAAAAAGCTAAGGCAGTTTATTGACCGGGTATTTGGGAAAAAATAAAATAATGAAATTCCTTGCAATCTTATATGTATTTTGACAAAATATAGGGAGTGAGATATAATGATTAAAAATCAAATAGCGAACAAAGAAAAAGTTCATTACCTTCCCCATTGTTTCCTCCTTGTAGGAAACAAAAAGAATATTGAATTGAATAGAAATTAACAGGAGGGTCTGAGCTTTTTTTTATTGATAAAAAGTATTTAAAATGAAAAAGAGATCGCACCTGGAAAATGGATCTCTCTTTCAAAGCTTTAAACTCCAAATTTCTTTTGGACTATGTACCGGTATAAATACCGGATTGTGTGTTTTTTTATTATAGCAAAGTTTTGCATGTAAGTAAAAGATTTTTTGAATATGAGTAAAGAGAGGGAAAGAAATAATGGAAACATTAGCAGAATTACAAACAACCGATAACGTTAAGATCGTACTTTCCAAGGGTGAATATAGAGGATCGGACCGTATAGATATTAGGCAATATTTCCTCAAAGATGGCGAGTATATAGCCACCAAGAAAGGGATCAACTTCAATGCAGAATGGGTAGATGACTTTCTAGGGATGTTGGAAAAGCTAAAGGAATTATAAAATTCAGGTGTTCACCTGAAGGGAGTTGAGATCATGAAAGAGAATTTATATAAAACTACTGATCTATGGCTGACAGCTTTTTTAGTAACTCATGGCGCAAGGTTAATAAGGCTCAAGCAAGACAACATAAAGCCGGACAAGGTAATCTTTTGCCTGGAAGATGAGCAAGGTTCATTAAAGGAAACTGCTAAATCATATTACCTGGGGGCCACCGTTCCGGCAATCAATTACAAGGATATTACCCTGGATCTGAAACATCAGATTTACAGATATGCCCGGGCCAAAAATGAAGGAGATAAAATTCATGGATACAACCAGACATTTTGAATTATGGGACAACAGTAACAGGAGAAAGGTAACAGTTGAAGCCAAAAAGGTAGGCCAGGAATGGGTAGCCTTTTGTCCTTTTCATGATGATAAAAAGACTCCGAACCTTTACATTAATGACCTTAAAGGGCTTTATCATTGCTTTGTTTGTGGTGCAAGTGGGCATTTATACGAGCCTGGTTTTACCAATCCGAAAAGGACTATTCTTGATATTTACGACTATGAGAATGAAT
>CAYOLB010000099.1:0-1583 GCA_964404675.1 uncultured Atribacterota bacterium
CAATTATCCAATCATTGAATCAAAATTTAAAGAACCAGGATTTCTCTTTAAAAGCTTTTTCCTGGCAGGATTCCGCAAAGAATATTATAGCTTACAGTAAGATGGAAAAACAGGCAGTTGCTGCTATCATGTCTATGGTTTTACTCATTGGTATGGTAGGCATTATTAATAATATTGTCCTTTCTTCACTGGAAAGAGCTTCAGAGATTGGTATGATGAAAGCCCTGGGCATGAAGGAATGGGAGATCGTTTTTGTCTTTATGATAGAGGCAACTGGAATTGGAATATTAGGTGGTTTATTTGGTTGTTTCTTAGGTTATATTGGAGTAAGCTGGTTGGTAAATAATGGAATAAGTTTTGTGGCTTTGTATGGAGAGATGGCTGATTTAGCGCAATTTGGTATCCCAATCATCGATGAAATTTATGGAGTCTGGAATTATAATACATTCAGCTATATCTTTTTCCTGGGTATTTTCGTAGCAATATTATCCAGCATATTGCCTGCTTACTGGGCTGCTCGTAAAGACCCGGTGGAAGCAATTTACCGTCGCTGAAGTGACTGTAATCAAAAATATATAGTAAAAGATTTCTTAAATGAGAATATAAATCAAGTGTCAAGTGTATTGATAAAAAGGTTGAATATGCCAAGGAGGTAAAAGGGATGCCTTTACTGGAATTAAAAAAAGTAAAAAAGATTTATAAGCAGGGGAAAATAGAAGTCCCAGCCCTCAGAGGGGTAGATCTAACTGTAGATGAGGGTGAATTCACAACGATTTTCGGACCATCAGGGTCCGGGAAGACAACACTACTTAATATGATTGGCTGCCTGGATACTCCGACTGAAGGTGAAATCCATTTAAATGGAAACAGAGTAAGTGACCTTTCAAAAAAAGATCTGGCAATGACCAGGCGATATAATATTGGTTTTATATTTCAAAGTTATAATTTAATACCTGTCTTAACGGCTTATGAAAATGTTGAATTTGCAATTCGTCTTATTGGGAATATTTCTGAAAAAGAGATGAGAGAAAAGGTTTTAAAAATGCTGGGAGAGGTTGGATTAAAAGGAAAAGAAAATAGAAAACCTAATGAATTATCAGGGGGAGAGAAGCAAAGAGTAGCTATTGCCAGGGCACTGGTTAAAGAACCAAAAATTATTCTTGCTGATGAACCAACTGCTAATCTGGATTCAGAAACTGCCCAGGATGTAATTAAAAATATGACCAAAATGAACGAAGAGTTAGGAACAACTTTTATTTTTTCTACCCATGATCCGCAAATTATGGAGTATGCACACAGGTTTGTCAACCTGAAAGATGGTATGATTTCTTCTGATAAAAGGAAGGAGTAAAAAATGTTCAGCATCCGAATGGGTTTTAAAAATCTATCCCGGCAGAAAAGAAGGAATATCATAACAATATTTGTGATTGCCTTTGCCTTTTTTGGTTACCTGTTTATGGAATCCATTATGAACGGGATGGAAGATATGTCCTTCGACAATATCAAAAAC
This sequence comes from uncultured Atribacterota bacterium, assembly GCA_964404675.1. Taxonomy (GTDB): domain Bacteria; phylum Atribacterota; class Phoenicimicrobiia; order Phoenicimicrobiales; family Stramentimicrobiaceae; genus CAZWUL01. Next base: position 1,511 of record CAYOLB010000099.1, read on the forward strand.
TTTGAAACCGGTGATATTCAGATTGCCCATCCTGATTACTGGGAAGAAAGAGAAGAACTGCCCCTGGAAAACC
>CAYOLB010000100.1:0-6798 GCA_964404675.1 uncultured Atribacterota bacterium
ATTATAGAGATTGGCTCTCCAAGAAAAATATACTTCGATGCGTCCCACCGTTTCGTAGCAGATTTTATTGGCAGGGCCAATCTTATCAAAGCGGTAGTCAAATCTCAGCAGGGTGATAAAACTATTGTTGATACTCAGATGGGTAGTTTTATTTGCCAAAAGCGTGATTTTGCTGAGGGGAGTGAGGTTGTATTATGTATTCGCCCGGAATTTATTTATTTAAATAAAGACAAACAGCAGGCTGAGGGGCAGAATATTCTCAAGGGCAAGATAGAAAATCTTGTTTTTATTGGTGAATCATACGAAGGGGAAATAAAAGTTGACAATGAAATATTGATGGTAAAAATACAACCTGAAACATTATTAAAAAAAGGCGATATAGTAGAATTTACCGTAAGTCCAGAATATTGTCTTCTTGTTTCGGTTTAACGGAGAAATGACAATGAAAAAAACTCCCAAATTAACCCTGATATTAATTCTAATTGTTGGTTTTTTAACGGTTTCTCCCGTTATTATGCTTGTTTTCGGGAGCTTCTCCAAAGGTCTTAGTGCTTTCGGTTCCTTTACTTTAGAGAAATATATTTCAGCTTATAGTGATCCAGCCTTTGCCAAAATTATTGTTAATACTATAATTTTTGTAGTTGGTGCTGCAATAGTCGCAACTGTATTGGCCTTGTTTTTGGCATATCTAAATAACCGAACAGATATCCCCTTTAAATTTCTATTTAAAATTATTTCCGTTACCCCTATGATGATTCCACACATTCTTTTTTCAGTTAGTTGGGTATTATTGTTAAATCCTTCTAATGGTATTTTAAATCTTATATTAAAACAATTATTTTCATTGGAAAGTTCTCCGCTTAATATTTATTCCCTTTGGGGAATGATATTAGTTGAAGGATTGCTTGATATGCCCATAGCTTACCTTATTATCGCACCGGCTATGGCATCCTTTGATGTAAATTTAGAAGAGTCCTCCCGGGTATTTGGTGCAAATAGCGGACAGACCTTATTTCGGATTACCCTTCCAGTGCTCAGACCGGCTATACTTGCCTCATTTATTCTTTGTATTGTGCGTTGTATGGCTTCCTTTGCAGTTCCTTCGGTAATTGGTATGCCTGGTAGAATCTATGTCTTGTCAACTCATATTTACCGGACAGTTTCAATAGGTTTTGCTGTGGATTATGGCAAAGCTGCAGCTATCGGAATGAGTGTTTTGGCTACATCAATAACACTTATTTATATATATAGATATTTAACCTCAGAAAGTGAAAAATATGTCACTATTTCCAGTCGCGGATATCGGCCAACAGTGATTGAACTCAAAAAAGCAAAAATACCTTTATTTATTATCCTTGGTCTTTTAATGTTTATCCTTATTGTTCTTCCGGTATTGGTTTTAATATATACTTCTTTGGTTCCCTATTCTATGGTGCCCAGCGTCAGGGCTTTTTCTATGATGAATTTAGATCATTGGTCTACTGTTATTAGTGACCCTATTTCGCTCTTATCGCTAAAGAATAGTCTGTTTCTTGGTATTTTTGGGGCTACTTTAGGAGTAATTTTGTCAATTTTTGTAGCTTATACTATTGTTAAGGTAAGAACAAAAGTATCTGGCTTCTTGGAGTCATTAAGTTTTTTATCTTTTTCTTTTCCGGGGATTGTTATAGGAGTAGGATTTATGTGGTTTTTTGTACGTACCCCCATTTATGCGACTATCTGGGCTTTGCTGATTGGGTATATTGCTACTTATCTTCCTTATGGCATTCGACCACTAAGCAGTGCTTTTGTGCAAATACATAAGCATCTTGAAGAATCTTCTATGGTTTGTGGAGCTAGCTCTCTTACTACTATGTGGAGAATTATTGTTCCATTGTTGGTACCTGGTATTGTTTCGGCATGGGTTCTTATGGCTACCATGTTTTTACGTGAATTGACCCTCTCAGTTGTTCTTTCCAGACCTGGGACAGAAGTTTTGGCAGTTCAAATTCTCCGGTTTGCCAATGATGGACTCTGGGGAAGGCTTTCAGCCCTGGGTATTATCATGATTATTATTTCCACTACCCTTGTTGCCCTGGTAAATGTTATTGGGACAAGGTTTACAAATAAATAAAATAATATTTCTAGACGAAATACCTCAATATTTATTTTTTCCACCCAGGTAATTTATTTCTTTACAAAAAATTGAAAAAAGTGTATTTTATGATTGATTTTTTAGTTATTTACTGGCACTTAAGATATAAAGTTTTATGCATCGGAGTAAACCCTATTGCTTAAATTATTAAAAAATTTAAAACCTTATTGGTTATCAGTATTAGGAATTGTTTTCTTTGTTTTTTTACAGGCAATTGCAGAATTGTATTTACCAACATTAATGGCAGATATTGTTGATATTGGAGTTGTCAATGGAGATATTGGTTATATTGTCAGAGTCGGGGGGCTGATGATTCTTATTGCTTTTATAGCAATGGTCGGTTCAATTATTGGAAGTTTTCTATCAGCAAGAGTATCAGCTGTGTTTGCTAAAGACCTTCGTTTTAATATATTTTCCAAGGTAGAGAGTTTTTCCCTGGAAGAATTTAATGAAAAAGGCACCGCCTCTCTTATTGTAAGGACTACTAATGATATTACTCAGATTCAGCGATTATCGATTATGATGCTTAGAATGTTTTTAAGAGCGCCTTTACTTTTTATAGGGGGAATCATAATGGCAATTTCCAAGAATGCCCGGCTGGCTTTGTTGTTAATCGGTATCTTGCCTGTTTTAACTATTATTATTATCTTAATTGCCCAAAAAAGTACATTGCTTTTCAAATCTATGCAAAATAAAGTTGATAAATTAAACCTGGTACTCAGGGAATATTTAACCGGTATCCGAGTTATAAGAGCATTTAATCGCGAGGAATATGAAAGGGAGAGATTCGATAAAAGTAATTATGATTTAACAGAAACTACCAAAAAAGTTAATATATTAATGTCTGCATTAATGCCAATGATGACCCTGATTCTTAACTTAACTATTGTTGCTATTCTTTGGCAGGGAAGTATTAAAATTAATAGCGGTAATATGCAGGTAGGAGATTTAATGGCTTTTATCCAGTATGCTACACAGATTATGTTTTCCCTGATTATGGTTTCCATGATATTTATTATGATACCCAGGGCTTCTGTGTCAGCAATACGAATTAATGAGGTTTTAGATACAGAACCAAAAATAAAAGATCCGGATTTAGCAAGTAAGGAACATATAAAAAATAAAAAAGATAGTGGAAATATCAATGAAAGACACGATATTGCAGATAATAAGGAAAATGGCACTGTTGAATTTAAGAATGTCTGTTTTTGTTACCAAAATTGTGAAGAACTTGCCATTAAAAATATTTCTTTTACAGCAAAACCAGGAGAAATTACTGCTATTATCGGCAGCACCGGTTCGGGAAAGACAACTTTAATAAATCTTATTCCAAGATTTTATGATGCAACCAGAGGAAGTATTATGATTGATTCTACAGATATTAGAGATATACCCCAAGCAGAATTGCGCAATAAGATTGGATTGGTCCCACAAAAGGCAGTTTTATTCACCGGAAGCGTAAAAGAAAACATCAGTTTTGGAAATAACGCTTTATCTGATGATGAGATTGTCAAAGCAGCTGAGATTGCTCAGGCCTCCGAGTTTATTAATAATATGTCCGGTGGATATAATGCGAAGATTAGTCAGGGAGGAAGTAATTTATCCGGGGGACAAAAACAGAGAATAGCTATTGCCAGGGCCTTAGCTAAGAATCCGGATATTTACATTTTTGATGATAGCTTTTCAGCCCTTGATTTTAAAACAGAAGCAAAATTACGAAATAAATTGCTTGTAGAAACAAAAAATAAAACTGTATTAATTATTGCTCAAAGGGTTACTACTGTAATGAATGCTAATCAAATTATAGTTTTAGATGAAGGGCAAATTTCTGGCATAGGCATACATCAGGGTCTTCTTAAAACATGCGCAGTGTACAAGGAAATTGTTGCTTCACAGCTGAAGTAAGAGGGATTTAAAATGAGTGAAAAAGAAAAAAAATCAGGTATACCCATGAGGGGCTTTGGTCGCGGTACGGGAAGCCATTCCGGATTGACCATGCCGGTGGAAAAACCAAAAGATTTTAAAAAAACTCTGCTGAGATTAATAAGCTACCTGAAACCACATAAAGTAAAAATAATTATTACTTTCTTTGCGGCTATTGCCAGTTCTATTTTTCTTATTATAAGTCCCAAGGTAATGGGAATGGCTACTACTAAACTATTTGAAGGATATCTTCTAAAACTTAAGAATGTACCTGGAGCAGCTATTGATTTTCAATTTATATTAAATATTATTTTTATTCTAATTGCCCTATATGTTCTTAATGCAGCATTTACCTATTTGCAGCATTATCTGATGGTAGATGTAACCCAGAAAACTGTTTATGACATGAGAAAAGAAATTAGTGATAAATTGACCCGTTTACCGCTAAGATATTTTGACAGTAAAACCCATGGAGAAATACTTAGTAGGGTTACTAATGATATTGATACAGTAAGCAATACTCTTCAGCAGAGTATTACCCAATTGATAACTTCCATAGTTTCATTGGTGGGAATCTTTATCATGATGTTAACAATAAGTCCGATGTTAACATTGATTACACTTTTTGTGTTACCTGCAAGTTTTTTAGTAACCAGGGTTATTGCCCGAAAATCACAGAAATATTTTGCCAGACAACAAAAAATATTAGGTCAGATAAACGGCCATGTGGAGGAAATGTACACAGGTCATAAAATTGTAAAGGCATTCAATTATGAAAAAAAATCTATCGAGCAATTCAGTCAATTAAATGATAAATTGTATGACACCGGATGGAAGGCGCAATTTATATCTGGAATGATCATGCCTTTGATGATAGCTATCAGCAATTTAAGCTATGTTTTTATTGTTATTCTAGGTGGGGTTGCTGTTACAAAAGGGACTTTAACTATAGGAAATGTTCAAGCTTTCACCCAATATTCCAGGCAATTTACTCACCCTATTGTCCAAACGGCCAACATTGCTAATATTATTCAATCAACCATTGCTGCTGCCGAACGAGTTTTTGAAGTGCTCGATGAAACAGAGCAATCATCTGAAGTAGAGAATCCGATAAATATTACCAATCCAGAAGGGAATATTGAATTTAATCATGTTAAATTTGGTTATGAAAAAGGTAGGATTGTTATAAAAGATATGAATTTTAGTGTAAAAAGAGGCCAAATAATTGCTATTGTTGGGCCAACTGGAGCTGGAAAAACAACCCTGGTTAATTTATTAATGCGTTTCTACGAAATTGATGATGGAAGAATAATAGTTGATGGAAAAGATACTCGTAATCTGAAACGTACGGAATTAAGAGAAATCTTTGGAATGGTATTACAGGATACCTGGTTATTTAAAGGTAGTATTAAGGAAAACATTGCCTATGGCCGGGAGAATTCTACAGATGAAGAAATTATTCAAGCAGCGAAATTGGCGTATGCTGACCATTTTATTAAAACACTTCCCCAAGGATACAATACAATTATTGATGAAGAAGCAAGTAACCTTTCGCAGGGTCAAAAGCAATTAATGACAATTGCCCGGGCAATTGTATCTCAACCATCTATATTAATTCTTGATGAGGCTACCAGCAGCGTGGATACCAGAACAGAAATCCATATTCAAAAAGCTATGCTTTCTCTTATGGAAGGTAAAACCAGCTTCGTGATTGCCCACCGTTTATCTACGATTCAGGGAGCAGATTTAATTTTAGTGATGGATAAAGGGGATATTATCGAAAAGGGAACTCACAAAGAATTATTGCAAAAGAATGGTTTTTACGCTGATTTATACAATAGTCAATTTGCTGTTATGGGTTTTGAAAAAAATGCAAATTGATAGTATTTTTATTTCTCCACATCATTTATTTTTAGTAAAAAATGAAATATTTTAATATTCTAAGTATAATTTGTAAAAAAATATTTTTGTGCCATAAATATTCTTGGTATATAATAATTAAGTAAAAAGAAATAATAACTACAGCAATTCAATTAACTACAAAAAATAAAAATAACTTGTAAAATTATTAACCCTGAGTAGTTTTATCTAAGGAGGTATGCAATGGATAAGCTGTTTGGAGGAATAATCGGGGCAGGGAAAACTTCTTTTATCGGATTTACACATAGAATAGCTGCTATTTTTTATAACGAAGCAGAGATAAAGTCAGGTGTCTTTTCAAACGACCCTGAGAAATGCCTGCAGCGTGGTTTGGAGCTGGGAATTGAAAGAGATAGAATATATTCTGATTATTCCAAGATGATTGAGAAAGAAAAAACCCTTCCACATGAAAAGAGAATTGATTTTGTAATAATTGCTACTCCCAATTTCCTGCATTACAATATGATAAAAGCATTTTTAGAGAATGGTTTTCATGTAATAACAGATAAGCCTATGGGAATTTCTCTCGCTGAATGTATGGAAATAAAAAGTATTCAGAAAAAAACAGGAATGGTTTTAGCTTTAACACATGGATATACAGGCTATCCGATGATTAAACAAGCTAGATATCTGGTTAACTCTGGCAAACTGGGGAAAATAATAAATATTGTAGTCAGTTATAACCAGGGATGGCTCTCTCCGCTTGTTAATAATCCCCAGGTATTTAAGACATGGCATCTTGACCCCGCTATCTCCGGTCCTTCCAATACCATGATAGATATCGGAACTCATGCCATCAACCTTGTTCAAACTATTACTGG
>CAYOLB010000101.1:0-24092 GCA_964404675.1 uncultured Atribacterota bacterium
GTGAGATAAGGGGAAAGTTGGAGTCTTACCTATCAATAGGCGACCAATAAAATTGTGTTAGTTGAATTGACATAAATATAATTAAAGATATTTTAAAAATTATTTGACATATTGCGAATATTTGTTTATTATTATTTTTAAAATTAATAGTTTTAAAATATGGGAAAATTAGGTTATCATTTTTATTAGAGAAAGATGTAATAAGTGAAAGCATCTTGTTTTTGGTAACTGAAAAGAAACCCAATAAAGTAAAAAGAATGGTTAGCTCTAATAACCAATATGAGTGGGATAAGTTATTTATCCAATTCCAGGTGGCACCGCGAGATTTAATCTCGTCCTTTAATGACTGAGTATAGTCAGGAGGACGGGATTTTTTTTAGATGCAGACCTGTTTGATATCATAAGATAAATTACTTATTCAAGGTGGGTGGCACCGCGAGAATGTTTGTATAAATCTCGTCCCTGTTGATAATTTTGATGAATTATCCGGGACGAGATTTTTTATTTTCCTATTCGGAGGAAATTATAGAATGCAAAATGAAGAAAAAAAGATGAAATTAATGTTAGAAGATGGAGCTGTCTTTCAGGGAAAAGGATTTGGTGCCGTAAAAGAGACAGTAGGAGAGGTTGTATTCAATACCGGCATGGTTGGTTATCCAGAAACCTTGACTGATCCTTCCTATTTTGGTCAGATATTAGTTTTAACTTACCCCTTGATTGGTAATTACGGTGTTCCTTTCAAGCAAACAGAGAACCAGCTGTTAAAAACTTTTGAATCAGAGAAAATACATGCTAGAGGATTAATTGTATCAAATTACTCAGAAGATTATTGTCACTGGAATGCCGAAAAATCATTAGGGCAATGGTTAGAAGAAAACGAAGTTCCAGCAATATTTGGAGTTGATACCAGAAAGCTGACAAAGAAGTTAAGAAAAGCTGGAACAATGCCAGGAAAGATTGTTTATGAGAATGATGAAAATGGACTTACATTTGAAGACCCTAATCAAACTAATCTGGTAAATGAGGTCAGTATAGAAAAACCAATTACTTATCAAAAAGGGGATAAAAAAATCATTGTCATTGATTGTGGTGCAAAAAACAGCATCATTCAGGCATTTTTAAAGAGAAATTTTACTATAAAAAGAGTTCCCTGGGATTACAATTTTCTAGAAGAGAAGGCTGATGGCATCATTATTTCAAACGGTCCAGGAGATCCCAAGCAGTGCAAAAAGACCATTGAATATATCCAAAAATCATTTGTAAAAAATATTCCGATATTAGGGGTTTGTTTGGGCTCCCAAATATTGGGATTAGCGACTGGTGCGGATACCTATAAATTAAAATATGGACATAGAAGTCAAAATCAGCCTTGTGTGGAACTTGGAACAAATCGCTGCTATATCACCTCCCAAAACCATGGATATGCTATAGATGCTGATACCTTGGGAGAAGATTGGCGGGAGTGGTTTTATAATTTGAATGATCGAACTAACGAAGGAATTATTCATATGTCCAGACCTTTCTTTGGAACACAATTTCACCCGGAATCATCACCAGGGCCAGATGATACCGAGTTTATTTTTGACATGTTTTCGAGGTTAATATCATGATGATAAAGAGAAAAAATTTTAAAAAAATCTTAATTTTAGGTTCAGGAGCAATCAAAATCGGAGAAGCAGGAGAATTTGATTACTGTGGCAGCCAGGCAATTAAGGCACTGAAAGAAGAAGGAATTAAAACAATACTGATAAACCCGAATATTGCAACTGTACAGACATCCGATTATATGGCTGATAAAATATATTTTCTCCCGGTTAACGCTCATTTTGTAGAAAAAGTTATCAAGAAAGAAAATCCTGAGGGAGTACTTCTGGGTTTTGGCGGACAAACTGCATTAAATGTAGGAATTGAATTATTTAAAAAGGGTATTTTTGATAAATATCATGTTAGTGTCTTGGGCACTTCAATTGAGGCAATACAGATAACAGAAGACCGTAAAATATTTAGCAAAACACTACAAGAAATAAACCTAAAAATTCCCAGAAGCAAGGCAGTGACCAATGTGAAAGATGCACTTGAGACTGCCAAAAAATTAGGATTCCCGGTAATGTGCAGAATTGCTTATGCACTTGGCGGCCTTGGCTCAGGCATAGCTTATAATAGCAAACAATTACAGAATATTGCTGAAAAGGCATTTTCCTTCACAGAACAGATTTTAATAGAAGAATGTCTTTCTGGTTGGAAAGAGATTGAATATGAGGTGGTACGGGATAGTTATAATAACTGCATTACAGTTTGTTCTATGGAAAATGTTGATCCTATGGGGATTCATACCGGTGAAAGCATAGTCGTCGCTCCAGTGCAGACTCTTAGCTCCTCTGAGAATTTTAAATTAAGATCTATTGCCATTAAATTAGTTAGACATTTGGGTATTGTAGGTGAATGTAATGTTCAGTTTGCACTTGACCCCAATTCAGAAGATTACAGAATCATTGAGGTTAATGCCAGATTAAGCAGGAGCTCTGCCCTGGCATCAAAGGCAACCGGTTATCCCCTGGCGTTTATTGCAGCAAAGCTCTCCCTAGGATATGGATTAACTGAATTAAAGAATATCATTACCAGAGTCACCTCTGCCTGTTTTGAACCGGCAATTGATTATGTTGTGCTTAAATATCCTCGTTGGGACTTAGAAAAATTTAAAAAAGTGAGTACAAATATTGGTTCAGAAATGAAATCTGTTGGTGAGGTAATGGCTATTGGCAGAAGTTATGAAGAAGTCCTACAGAAGGCAATACGTATGTTGGATACTGGAATGAATGGTCTTGTTTGTAATAAAATCCAATTTGAAGATATTAACAAAGAGATGAAAAAGCCAACTGATAAAAGAATGTTTGCTATAGCACAGGCGATGGAGTCTGGCTATTCAATTGCAGAGATTAGTAAGCTTACTAAGGTTAATCCCTGGTTTCTTCATAAGATGAAAAATATTGTTGTTATAAAAAACAGAGTAGCCAAATATAAATTTGAAGAATTGCCCTCATCTATCTTAAAAGAAGCAAAATTAATGGGATTTTCAGATAAGCAGATAGCTCTCATAACTCAAACTGATGAACTAACCGTACGTAACAAAAGAAAAGAATTGGGAATAATTCCCTATGTTAAACAAATAGATACCCTGGCAGCTGAATATCCAGCAAAAACCAATTATCTTTACCTTACTTACCATGGTGAAGAAGATGATTTGGATTTTAAAGAAAAGGAACAGGTTATTGTTTTGGGTGGAGGCCCTTATCGGGTAGGTTCTTCGGTTGAATTTGACTGGTGTTGTGTTAATTCGGTAAGGACCTTAAAGAAATTAAAATACAATACTATTATGATTAATTATAATCCGGAGACAGTAAGTACAGACTACGATATCTGTGATAAATTGTATTTTGATGAACTCACCTTTGAAAAAATATCTGATATTTATGAAAAAGAAAACCCTTTGGGAATAATTATTTCAATGGGAGGGCAAATTCCTAATAATCTGGCTTTAAAATTTCAAGAAACCGGCATTACAGTATTGGGAACAGACCCTTCAAAAATTGATATGGCAGAAGACCGGCATAAATTTTCTCAATTACTGGACAAACTGCAGATAGATCAACCTATTTGGAAGGAATTAACCAGTTTAGAGGAAGCGGAGAAATTTGCCCAAAGAGTTGGATATCCGGTTATGATTCGTTCCAGCTATATTCTTAGTGGGGCTGCCATGAGCATTGCTTTAAACAAAAGAGAGTTGAAGAAATATCTGAAAAAGGCTGCAAGTATCAGTGCTGACCATCCGGTAGTGGTGAGTAAATTTATTGTGAATGCCAAGGAAATTGAGATGGATGCGGTTGCCAACAAAGGAGAACTAACCTGTTATGCTATTTCAGAGCATATTGAAAATGCAGGTGTTCATTCTGGTGATGCCTCGATTGTGTTACCGCCACAAAGGACTTATCTGGAAACATTACGAAAAATTAAGGTTGTGACCAAAAAAATAGCCGAATCTTTAGAAATCAGCGGTCCCTTTAATATTCAGTTTATAGCCAAGGATAATAAGATTCAGGTTATAGAATGCAATCTGAGATCTTCCAGAAGTTTCCCCTTTGTTTCTAAGGTGACAAAATTAAACTTTATTGACCTTGCTACCCGAATTATCATGGGGGGAAAAGTCCCTGATATTAACTTTTCATTTTTTGATTTAGACTATGTTGGAGTAAAAGCTCCCCAGTTTTCATTCTCCCGCTTAAAGGGTTCTGACCCGGTTTTAGGAGTAGAGATGGTTTCAACAGGAGAAGTTGCCTGTCTGGGCGATGATTTTAATGAGGCATTCTTGAAGAGCCTTATTTCTGTTGGATTCAGGTTGCCAAGAAAAACAATTCTGCTATCAACCGGTCCTTTGGAAAGCAAGGTTGATTTTTTAGAGAGTAGCAAGATATTAAAAGAGCTTAATTACAAGTTTTATGCCACTAAGGGAACGGCAAATTTTATGAAAGAACATGGGATAGATGCCAAAATACTACACTGGCCTGATGAAAAAGAAGAGCCAAACATTCTAAGTTATCTTATGAATAAAAAGATTGATTTAGTTATCAATATTCCTAAAAATGCCGAAACTAAAGAATTAGACAATGACTATACTATTAGAAGAAAAGCAGTTGATTTTGATATTCCATTAATTACCAATATAACCTTTGCCAAAAGATTCGTAGAAGCGTTAAGGGATGTCAAACTGGAAGATTTAACAGCTGATAGTTGGGATGAATATAAGATACAAAATATTCTTAACCTTTAGAGGATTAGAGGGGCAAAATGGAAAAAATAAAAGTCAGTATTATTGGGGCAACAGGTTATTCAGGAAAAGAGCTAATTAAAATATTATTAAAGCATCCCTATATTGAATTGATGGATTTAGTCTCTGCCAGCTATGTAGGGATGAATATTGCTGATATTTTCCCTGATTTTTTAAATCAGCTGGATAAAGAACTTATTGAACTTGACATATGTAGAATTGCCCGGGATTCTGATTTGGTCTTTACAGCTTTACCCCATACTGTCTCTATGAAGATTGTGCCAGATTTATTGAAAAATAAAAACTTAAAAATAATCGATATTAGTGCTGATTTTCGACTTAAAAATCCCAAACATTACTCAGATTGGTATCAGGCCGAACTTAGTGAAGATAGTAAAAAATTGTTAAAAGATGCAGTGTATGGGCTGCCAGAATTGTATTCAGAAGATATAAAAAATGCTTTACTGGTGGCTAATCCTGGATGTTATCCAACCAGCGCTATATTGGGAGTTGCACCCCTATTATTGAATCAGCTGGTAAGTACAGAAGGGATTATTATTGATGCCAAATCCGGTACCAGTGGCGCAGGACGGAAATTATCTTTAGGTCTTCATTTTGCCGAATGCAATGAAAGCTTTAAGGCCTATAAATGTCTTAAACATAATCATATACCAGAAATTGAGCAAGAACTTTCTATCGCTTATTATGGCAAGACACAGCAAGGAAAGGGAAAAGATATTAAAATTTCTTTTACACCCCATTTATTGCCGATAAATCGGGGAATTCTCTCCACCTGTTATTTGAATTTGGTACAAAGCTGTAATAATAAAGAAATCTTAGAAGCATACAAGAAATTTTATCGGGATGCTCCCTTTGTAAGGATTTTTAATCCACCCACATTGCCGGAAATAAGGTTTGCAGTAGAAACAAATTATTGTGATATTGGATTTGCAATTGATGATAGAACAGGAATAATCAAGGTTATTTCTGTCATCGATAATCTGGTTAAAGGGGCCTCCGGGCAGGCGGTTCAAAATATGAATATTATGTTTGGTTTCCCGCAGAGCCTGGGACTTGTTTAGAAATGTAAGTTAAAAAATTAATGAATTTATATTTACTAATAAAGAATTAAGAGAAAGGGGTGCTATGGAAAGTGAAGGCATCTACCAAAAATAACTATAAGATAATCAAGGAAAAAGGAATTACCTATCCTAAAGGCTTTAAAGCCACTGGGTTAAACTGTGGAATCAGGATAAAAAGGAAAGACCTGGCATTAATATATTCTGATACAGTATCCAATGCCTGTGCTGTCTATACCAGGAATCAATTTAAGGCTGCGCCCTTAGTTGTGACTGAAGAAAATTTAAATAAATCCAAAGGTCAGCTGCAGGCAATTTTGATTAATAGTGGAGTGGCCAATGCCTGTACCGGGCAAAAAGGATTACAGGATGCCTGGGAAACGGTTGCTTATGTATCTGAAAGCCTAAATATTAATAAAGAATATGTTGCAGTAACTTCAACTGGTAAGATAGGGGAATTTCTGCCATTAGAAAAGATTAGAAATGGTATTGAAAAATCTATTCCTATATTAAGTTATTCTGGAGGATCGGATGCAGCTGAGGCTATCCTAACCACAGATACGAAGAAAAAGGAAATTGCAGTGAGTTTTAATTTGAATGGACAAGAGATCAGGATTGGAGGTATGGCCAAAGGGTCAGGTATGATTCAACCTAATATGGCTACCATGTTAGGTTTTGTTACTACTGATATTGCTATTGATAAAGAGTTATTATATGAAGCTTTAAAGGATGTTGTCCAGAAAACTTTTAATATGATTAGTGTTGATGGTGATACGAGTACCAATGATATGGTGTTGCTTATGGCAAATGGATTAGCTGGAAATACTTTAATAGCAGAAAAAAATCAAGACTATGAAAAATTTTTAGACGTCCTTTACTTTGTAGCAGAATATCTGGCTAAATCTATTGCCAAAGATGGAGAGGGAGCAACAAAGCTGATTGAGGTAAAAGTGAAAAATGCCTTATCTGATGGCGATGCTGAGAAAGCAGCTAAGGCAGTAATTAATTCACTTCTGGTCAAGACTGCTATTTTTGGTAAAGACCCCAATTGGGGAAGAATATTAGCTGCAGTTGGTTACTCAGGGGCATCCCTGGATACAGAGAAAGTTGATCTTTTCCTGGAAGAAAAAATTGTAGAAAATGGTCAGCCTTTAGACTATTCCAGAGAGGCAATAGGGAAATATTTGCAAGAGTCAGATGAAATAAAGATAGTTGTTGACCTGAAGATTGGTGATAAAAAAGCAACGGCTTGGGGATGTGATCTGACGTATGACTACGTAAAAATCAATACAAAGTATAATTAATCATTATTTTTATAATAGGTGAGAATGGCAGGTATGAAATGATTGAAATGAATAATGCTAATAATAGAGCCCGGATTCTGGTAGAGGCATTGCCTTATATCAAGAGGTTTTGGAATAAAATAATTGTTATCAAGTATGGAGGAAGTGCCATGCAGGATAATGAATTAGAAAAACAGATTATAAAAGATATTATCTTGCTAAAATATATTGGCATGAAACCGGTTATTGTACATGGTGGGGGACCGGAAATTACTCAGGAAATGAAGAAACAGAATAAAACACCTAAATTCATTAATGGTTTAAGGGTAACTGACGAGGATACCATGGGGATAACAGAAATGGTGTTAACCGGGAAAATCAATACTCGCTTGGTAGCAGAGATTAATGTTTGTATATCAGAAGATCAGGGAAATGGACTAAAAGGGATTGGCCTTAGCGGAGAAGATGCGCAACTAATAATGGTAAAAAAATATAATTCAGTTGATTTGGGTTTTGTGGGGGACATTGAAAAGATAAATCCAGAAATATTATTTCTGCTTTTGGAAAAAGATTATATTCCAGTCATTGCTACTATTGGGGTGGATGAAACAGGTGTTAGATATAATATCAACGCCGATATAGTGGCAGGAAAATTATCCATTGCCCTTAAGGCAGAAAAATTAATTTATCTGACCGATGTAGACGGGATATTGGCAGATATAAATGACCCGAATTCAATTATCAGTAGTTTGCATTCAAATGAAGCCCAACAATTGCTAGAATCTAGCAAAATACAGAAAGGCATGATTCCCAAGGTACAATCTGCTCTTAAGGCATTAGAAAGTGGAGTTAGTAAAGTACATTTTCTTAATGGAAAACAGGTTCATTCTATTCTGTTAGAGTTATTTACTGATAGCGGGATAGGCACAGAATTTACTCCTGATTAAGAGAGAATGGATAATATAATTTATGGAGGCAAAAGTGAATAGTAAAAGTAACAAAACTGAAGAACTGATTAAAAAGGAGAATCAATATTTAATACAGACTTACAAACAACCCGAGATCGTATTAGATCGGGGCAAAGGAATCTATGTATGGGATCTGGATGGAAATGAGTACTATGATTTTATTGGTGGGATAGCCGTAAATAGTTTAGGTTATTGTCATCCAAAAATTGTAGAAGCAATTAACAGGCAATCCGAGAAATTGATACATTGTTCCAATCTTTTTTACAATGCACCTCAAATTTTGCTGGCAGAAGAGCTTGTGAAAAATTCATTTGGAGATAGGGTATTTTTTGGCAATAGTGGAGCAGAGGCAAATGAAGGGGCCATTAAATTAGCAGTTAAATATTTCAAGGAACAGGGTAAGGAAAAATTTAAGATTATCTATATGAAAAATTCTTTTCATGGTAGGACTATTGCTACCCTGGCAGCTACTGGGAAATATAAATATCAAAAAGATTATCTTCAACTTTTACCTGAATTCAAAGAGGCAATTTTCAATGATTTGGATTCTGTGAAGGATGCCTATGATGAACAAGTAGCAGCTGTCATAGTAGAACCAATCCAGGGGGAAGGCGGTATTAATATAGCTACTACTGAATTTATTACCGGATTAAGAAGATTCTGTAATGATAAAGATTTACTATTGATTTTTGATGAAATTCAATGTGGGCTTGGGCGAACTGGCAAAATGTTTGCCTATGAAAATTATAATGTTGAGCCAGATATAATGACCCTGGCCAAGCCACTAGCTGGAGGACTGCCTTTGGGGGCATTGATTGCCAGAGAAGAAGTTGCTTCAGCCTATAAGCCTGGTGATCATGGTACTACTTTTGGTGGGAATCCGGTTGCCTGTGCTGCTGCCTTGGCCTTTTTGCGGGTGCTGCAAGAAGATAACCTGTTAGCAAAATGCTTGGAAAGGAGTAAATATTTCCAGGATTCATTAGATAGACTCAAGACCAAATATTCTGATTTTGTTAAAGATGTGCGGGTAATAGGATTAATGGTAGGATTAGAGCTTGAAAAAGATGGACCGGAAATCGTTAAGAGAATGATAGATGAAAAAATATTGATAAATTGTACCGCAGAAAATGTACTGAGGTTCTTGCCCCCATTAATTATTGAAGAAAAAGAGATTGATTATCTGGTTAATGCCCTTGATAAGATATTCAAAGAAATAAAGTAAACCATTCAATCTGATGATTTATGGGATTTAATTAAAAGTTAGTAAAATAATTTAAAGATATAAGGAGATAATGAATAATGGATAAATTAAAAAAAATTATATTGGCTTATTCTGGTGGTTTAGATACCTCTATTGCCATCAAATGGTTAAAGGAAAATTACTGTGAAGAGGTAGTAACCGTAGCAGTTGACGTGGGACAGGAAAGTGATTTAGACTTTGTTAGAGAAAAAGCATTAAAAGTTGGTGCCATTAAATCTTATATAGTAGATGCGAGAGAGGAATTTGCAAAAGAATATGTATTGAAGGGACTACAGGCAGGGGCGATTTATGAACAACAATATCCCCTGGCAACAGCTTATTCGAGGCCTTTGATATCCAAGATATTAGTAGATTTTGCAGAGAAAGAACAGGCACAGGCTATTGCCCATGGCTGTACTGGTAAAGGAAATGACCAGGTTCGATTTGAAGTATCGATCGCTGCTTTAAATCCAAACTTGCAGGTCATTGCTCCTGCAAGAGAATGGGGATTTACCCGTGAAGAGGAAATAGAATATGCAAAAGAATATAATATACCGGTCCCGGTAAATGTTGATAACCCTTATAGTGTTGACCAGAATCTGTGGGGTAGATCCTGTGAATGTGGTGTTTTGGAGGATCCCTGGGTAGAGCCTCCTGAAGAAGCTTATGAATGGACAACAAGAGTGGAAGATGCTCCCAATCAGCCGACTTATCTGGAAATTGATTTTATGAAAGGTATTCCTATAAGTATCAATGGAGAAAATCTTGATCTTTCGAAACTTATCTCAAAACTTAATAAAATTGGCGGAGAGAACGCGATAGGCAGGGTAGATATGGTTGAGAATAGGTTAGTTGGCATTAAGTCTAGAGAGATTTATGAATGCCCGGGGGCAATGATATTACTACAAGCATACAACGCTTTAGAGGGATTGGTTTTGCCCGGAGACTTGGCTCATTTTAAGCAAATCATTTCTCAGAAATATGCGGAGCTGACTTATAATGGACTCTGGTTCTCTGCTTTAAAAGAAGCATTAGATGGCTTTGTAGGTATTATCAAGAAAAAAGTAACCGGTACAGTTAAAATAAAATTAATAAAAGGACAATCTATAGTTATTGGCCGAAAATCGCCAAATTCACTTTACGATTTCAATCTGGCGACGTATGATGAAGGTGATACCTTTAATCAGGATTATGCCAAAGGATTTATTCAGCTCTGGGGATTGCCCAGTAAAGTTTATGCATCAGTAAATGGTAATCACAAGCAAAAAGATGAGGTCTAATATGGAAAATCTGTGGGGCGGCAGATTTAAAAAAGAAATAGACAAGGGTATGAAATCTTTTGTATCTTCAATATCTTTTGACAAAAAATTGGTCAAATATGATATTCAGGGCAGTATATCTCATACCCGAATGTTGGGCAAATGTAATATTATTCTCAAAGACGAGGCTGATAAAATTATTAAAGCATTGCAAGAAATTTTGCAACAAATTAATAATGGGCAATTAATCATTGATGAACAGGCAGAAGACATTCATACCTGGTTGGAGAACACTCTAAGGCTAAAAATTGGGGAAGTTGCCGGTAAAGTCCATACTGCCCGCAGCCGAAATGACCAGGTTGTCCTGGATGAGAGGATGTATCTGAAAGAGGAAATTAGAGCCATTCAAGATAATCTAATTACCCTGCAAAAGGTGTTATTATTTATGGCCAGAAAACAGCTGGGAGTAGTGATTCCTGGTTATACTCATCTGCAACATGCCCAGCCAGTTCTCTTTTCACATCATTTACTCGCTTATTTTTATAAATTTAATCGGGATAAGGATAGATTGGAAGATTTGTATAGAAGGGTAGATATTATGCCTTTAGGCTCAGCTGCCCTGGGGGGAACATCATATCCTGTGGATCGGGAATATGTTGCAAAACAACTTGGTTTTAGCAAGGTATCAGAAAACAGTCTGGACTCTGTAAGTGACCGGGATTTCATAATAGAATTTTTATCAGCTTGCTCAATAATAATGCTGCATCTGAGCAATTTAAGCGAAGAGTTGATTTTATGGTCATCACAGGAATTTAATTTTATTGAATTAGATGATTCTTTTTGTACAGGAAGCAGTATAATGCCCCAAAAGAAAAATCCTGATGCAGCAGAATTAATAAGAGGAAAGACAGGAAGGGTATATGGTAATTTGATGACCTTGCTTTCTGTCATGAAATCACTGCCTCTGGCTTATAATCATGACATGCAGGAGGATAAAGAGCCTCTATTTGATTCAGTTGAGGTTTTAAAAAAATCTATTATGATTATGAGCGGGATGATTCAAACCATGCAGGTCAAATCAGATAATATGAAAAAAGCAATGATAGGGGATTTTTCCAATACCACTGAACTTGCCGATTACCTGGTTAAAAAAGGCTTAGCATTTCGAGATGCACATAAGGTAGTAGGAAAAATTATATTATATTGTATTGATAAAAAGAAAAATGTTGAACAGTTAAGTCTAGAGGAATTTCAAAATTTTCAGCCTCTTTTTGCAAAAGATGTGTTAAATATACTAAGTCCTGAAGATGTTGTAAATTCCAAAAATTCCTTTGGAGGCACTTCTCAAAGCCGAGTTGAAGAGGCAATTGTCGAAGCAGAAAAAATGGTAGGTTGCTGGAAAACTGAATAATATAAAAGAAACTATTTGACTTTATGAATAGCAATTCGTATGATTTAAAGTGCGATATTCGCAATAAACTTTTTTTAGTTGATGAAAAATATGGTAAGAGAAGAGAAAAAGATTGCTGCCGAAATTAATGATTTATTCTTACAATTGACTGAGATGCTTTGGGAACATGTTTCCCGTAGTCATGGTTCAACAGGGAATATTACGCTGAGTATTACTGAGCACTATCTCATTGAATTCCTAGGGAAAGAATGCTTTGCCTCAATGAGCAAGTTATCCCAGATATTTCATGTTGCACCTACTACTATGACGAGCATTGTTGACCGTTTAGTTCAACGCGGTTATATAGATAGACGTAGAGCCCAACAGGATAGAAGAAGAGTTTTAGTAACTCTCTCAAAAAAGGGTAAAGAATTTTATCTCCAACATCGCTACGAATCATTACAGATATATGCTCATTATCTTTCCAGATTGCCTGATAAAGGTAGGAATTTTCGTCAGAGCCTAAATGAAATAAAAAAAGATTTAGATTATCTGAAAGATTATTTAAGAGAAAATTAATAATTATATTTATTCATATTAATTATAATAAATATTAACAATTTTCAGAATAGAATATGGCTAACATAGTTAAGACTATTAGTAAATTATATTATTTTGAGGTATTTAAACATGGCAGAACCAGAAAAGGATACTACAAAAAATTATTATCAAAAATCGGTTACAGAAACAGAGTCTGAACTAAATACTTCCTTTGCAAAAGGGTTACAAGAATCCGAGGTTAAGAGACGTCTGGAAAAGGTTGGTCTTAATCAATTAAAGGAAGGTAAGAAAAGAACAGTATGGAATATGTTAATAGACCAGTTTAAAGATGTTCTAATAATAATTTTATTGGTTTCAGCTATTGTCTCAACTTTATTGGGAGAAGTTACTGATGCCATTGTGATTGCCATTATAGTTGTATTAAATGCAATAATGAGTGTTCTGCAGGAATTCAAGGCAGAAAAGTCCTTAGATGCTCTAAAAAAAATGACTGTTCCAGAAACGTTGGTTATTAGAGATGGTCAGCAAAAAAAAATTCAATCACCCCAATTAGTGCCTGGAGATGTAGTGCTTTTGGAATCAGGGGATAGAATTCCGGCGGATTTACGATTAATTGAAGTTACTGAAATGCGTATTCAGGAATCAGTCTTAACAGGTGAATCTGAAGCTGTAGAAAAAAATACTGATAAAATTCAAGCTGAAGATATTTCTCTTGGAGACCGTACTAACATGGCTTATATGGGGACTTCCATTATTGCAGGAAGGGGTAAAGGGGTAGTTGTTGGTACCGGGATGGATACCGAAATGGGACAGATTGCCGGCATGCTTCAAGAACAAAAGCAAGAATTAACTCCTTTGCAAAAAAAATTAAATCAGGTTGGTAAAAATCTGGGCATCATTATCCTGTTTGTTATAGCAATTGTAGTTTTATTAGGATGTCTGAGGGGAATTGAATTTTTCGATATGTTTATGACTGGTATTTCTCTGGCAGTGGCAGCAGTCCCGGAGGGGTTACCAGCTGTAGTGACAATAGTACTAGCTTTAGGTGTCCAGCAAATGATTAAAAGAAATGCCATTATTCGACGTCTGCCTGCAGTTGAAACACTGGGGGCAACTACTATAATATGTTCGGATAAAACCGGTACCTTGACCCAAAACCAAATGACAGTTCAGAAGCTGGTTACGGTCAGTAGAGAAATAGATGTAGAAGGTTCAGGCTATGAGCCCTTTGGACAATTTAAGCAGGATGGAAAATCCATTCAGTCCAGTGATGATAAAACATTATCCCTTTTGCTGAAGGCGGCAGCCCTCTGTAATAATTCTTCTTTAAAGCAAGACCCAGATAATCAACATTGGGATGTTATTGGTGATCCTACTGAAGGGGCCTTAATAGTTGCTGCAGCCAAAGCTGGTTATCAGAAAGAGGGTTTAGAAAACGAGTATCCACGTTTAAAAGAATTGCCATTTGACTCAGATCGTAAGAGAATGTCTACCATTCATCAAACACCGGATGGAGACATATTGCTTTTTGTAAAAGGTGCCCCGGACCAAATTATTGAGAGATGTAAGAACTATATGGATAATGGCAAGCATGAGCAACTAGCTGAATCAATAAAACAGAAGGTTATTGAACAAAACAGAGAACTTGCTTCCTCAGCACTTCGTGTTCTGGCAGTTGCCTGTCGAGAAATAACCTCATCTGAAAAAGAAAAATTAGATAATAAAGAAAAACTTAACATTGATAAGACGGAGAGTCAATTAACATATTTAGGATTAGTTGCAATGATGGACCCTCCTAGGAAAGAAGCTATTCAAGCAGTCCATACCTGTCGTCTGGCGGGAATTAGACCTATTATGATTACCGGTGATTATTCATTAACAGCCCAGGCAATTGCTACTCAATTAGATATTTATAAGTCGGGAGATCGTATTATTACCGGAACAGAACTTGAGAAAATGTCTCAATCAGAATTAGAAGGAATTGTCTTAGAGACTACAATCTTTGCACGTGTTTCGCCAAGACATAAACAAAGGATTGTAAAAGCATTGCAAAGGAATAAACAGGTAGTCGCTATGACCGGGGATGGTGTCAATGATGCACCTGCATTGAAGGAGTCGGATATTGGCGTAGCAATGGGCATTACCGGTACAGATGTATCTAAAGAAGCAGCAGACATGATTTTAACTGATGATAATTTTTCTTCAATTGTTTCGGCTGTAGAAGAAGGAAGAAAAATATATCAGAATATCCGAAAATTTATTAGGTATCTATTGTCATGTAATTTAGGAGAAATTATTACTATTTTTGTTGCTATTTTAATTGGTTTTCCTCGTCCTTTGCTTCCTATTCAAATTCTCTGGGTTAACCTGGTTACCGATGGTTTCCCTGCCCTGGCATTGGGTCTCGATCCAGCTGAAATGGATTTGATGAAGAATCCTCCACGAGATCCAGATGAGGGAATCTTTTCAGGGAAGATGGGATTTAATATTTTCTCCCAGGGAATCTTTATTGGTACTATAACTCTTATTGCCTTTTATTATGGCTATAGTCAATTTTCCTTAGAAGTAGGGGAAACCATGGCTTTTGGTACGTTAAGTTTTACTCAGTTGTGGCAATCGCTGAATTCCCGTTCTGATCGTTTTTCTTTGCTAAAATTAGGAGTTTTTACTAACAAATATCTTATTCTGGCAATTTTTACTTCAGGTATTTTACAGTTAGCAGTTATGATTATTCCTTACCTACAAAATGTTTTTAAGGTAGTACCATTAAATATTTCTCAATGGTTAGTAATTATATTTATTTCCTTTACTGCAGTTCCTTATGTGGAAATTCTAAAAAAATTAAAACTCACCTATTAAAAAAATCATTCAATAAGTACTTATTAAAATTGATAAATCACTTATTGAATGATTTTGAAAATAATTTTGTGGCCTAAGCAATAGGTTTACCTGCATTTGGACCAGCAGTAGTATTAAAAATTTTCTTAACTTTAAAGATTACCATGCCTTTGGCAGGAAGAGTCTCATTCTGAGACTTTACCCAATTTCTGAATTCTTCGTATTTGGGCCCTTCATTCAAATATTGACAGGTACCTTTTAACTGATACCATAATTTTTCTTCAGCTTTACTTGTAAGAAGTGCAGCCTCAGTATTTTCTTTGAGATTAGCCAGTGTTTTATTAAAAAAATTATCGGCAAGCAGAACGGTCTCATCATCCTCAATCTTTTTAATTCCAATCATATTAATATTTGGAATGCCTTCTTCGTTAGCAGTTGCAAAAGCAAATGCCTTATCTTCATTCATCACCTTTTGTATGTCTTGCGGTATTCTCATTTACCTTATCCTTCCTTAATAGTATTTTATAGTTAATATAAATATATATTATAATAATTAGATTGAAAAAAATCAAATAAAGATTAATGCTCTTCGAATATTCAATCTATAATAATTGGAATTAATTTTTAATAGATTTGATTTCACTATTCAGGCATATTTATGATAGAATTTTACAGATTAAAAGTATGCTGAAAAACAAAATAGAGTATATGACTAACTTAGAGAGGGAACGCAATGAAAAAATATTTACGACTTGCCTTAGCCCAAATGAATCCCATTACCGGCCATTTG
This sequence comes from uncultured Atribacterota bacterium, assembly GCA_964404675.1. Taxonomy (GTDB): domain Bacteria; phylum Atribacterota; class Phoenicimicrobiia; order Phoenicimicrobiales; family Stramentimicrobiaceae; genus CAZWUL01. The sequence continues at coordinate 16,231 of CAYOLB010000101.1, forward strand.
TCTTATAACAGTGATAAAATAATATCCTTTATCAAAGAAGCTGAGAAGAACAAAGCAGATATCGTAGTCTTTCCGGAACTGGCATTAACTGGTTACCCACCTGAGGATTTATTACTAAAAAAACATTTCATTGATGACTCATTAAAGGAATTGAATTACATTTGCCAAAAAGTAAATGATATTATTGTATACATTGGGACAGTCGCCAGGCAAAGAAGATGGGTTATCAATAATGTTGCAACAGTTCTGCAGCAGCAGCAGGTAAGGGCAATATATCGTAAAATAGAATTGCCTAATTATGGAATTTTTGATGAAAAAAGATATTTCAGCCCGGGGCGAAAATTTCTCATTGTTGATATTGATGATATGCGCCTTGGTACCAGTATCTGTGGTGATATCTGGATAAAGAAAGGTTTTGTAATTGAGAAACAGGCACAGTTGGGAGCCAGGTTAAATATTAATTTATCTGCTTCGCCTTATTATGCCAATAAAATACAACAGAGAATTGACCTTTTAAAAGAGCAGGCCTCCCGTTTTGATACTTACATAAGCTATTCTAATCTAGTGGGTGGACAGGATGAGATAGTCTTTGATGGTGGGAGTATGGTTATCAGCCCGGAGGGAAAAATTATTGCTGCAGCCAAACAATTCGAAGAAGATTTGTTAATTGTAGATTTGCCAAGGGAACAGCTTAAGGCAAAAATTTCTACTGTACAGGCTAATTATTACCATGTTCCTTTAAAATTGGCTGAAAAAAACAGACCATTCAGACAAAACCGTATTGAAAAGTTTTATCAAAACGAAGAAGAGATATACCAGGCTTTGTTATTAGGAACCAGGGATTATATTTCTAAGACTAGATTTCAGAAAACAGTTGTTGGATTAAGCGGTGGCATTGATTCAGCACTTACTGCAACCATTGCCAAAGATGCCCTTGGAAAGGAAAATGTCAGTGCCGTTTTTATGCCTTCCCGATACACTTCTACTGTTTCCAGGGAAGATGCTTATCAGTTGGCTTCTAATTTGGGAATTAAGATAACAGAAATTCCCATAGAAGAAATTTTCCAAAAATACTTGCTGATAATGCAGAAAATCTGGGGAGATGTCCCGTTTGACAAGACTGAAGAAAATTTACAGGCTCGAATCAGAGCAAATATACTGATGGCCCTTTCCAATAAAGAAGGCTGGCTGGTACTGGCTCCAGGAAACAAGAGTGAGATTGCAGTAGGTTATACTACTATTTATGGAGATCTGGTAGGAGGCTTTGGTATTTTAAAGGATGTCTATAAAACTCTGGTCTATAAATTAGCCATTTTTCGAAATAAGCAGGCTGGCTGGAAGATGATTCCTGAGCGAATTATCAAGAAAACCCCTTCTGCTGAATTGAAAGCAAATCAGAAAGACACAGATTTTCTACCAACCTATTCAGTTTTGGATACTATATTACAGGAATACATTGAACAGGATAATTCTCTTTATCGTATTGTTCAGAATACCAACTTAGATGTAAACACGATTATGCAGGTAATTCAATTGGTTGATAATAATGAATTTAAACGCAGACAGGCACCTCCAGGTATCAGAATTACTCCTAAATCTTTTGGGAAAGATAGACGTTTACCCATTGTAGATGGGTACCGTATTGATTTTTATGTCCAGCCTTGCGAGTTTGATTAAGTTATTTTTATGTTATTATATAGAAGAAAACAAATTTTGCGAAACACGATAAAATAATTGACTGACCAGATGGAATTACAAGAAATCTTGCAACAATAAGGATGAGAAATTAACAGAAAAGCGTTGAGAAACTTTATTTATAAAATTGGATGATAATTTAGGAGTATAATTAATGAGCTGTGATATATTAGAGATTATCAAAGAACTGGAAGAGGATTTTACAGTTCGACCTTATTTAACATCTCTCGAACATTTGCCGGCAAAGGAGGCATGTTTAGAGGATTTTCCTGAATGGTTAGACGGTAAACTGGTGGAGAATCTAAAAAGGGATGGAATTAATCGTCTTTATTCCCATCAGGCCAGCGCCCTAAGGGCGATTCATGACGGCCAGAATGTAGTGACAGTGACCCCTACAGCATCAGGTAAGACACTCTGTTATAATCTACCTGTGCTGGATACTATTCTCAAAAAGCCGGAAAGTCGGGCAATCTACCTTTTCCCCACTAAGGCTCTTTCCCAGGATCAGCTGGGCGAGTTATATCGGATGATAGAGATGTTAGATAAACCGGTGAAAACTTTTACCTATGATGGAGATACACCTGTTTCTGCCAGATCTTCCATTCGGAAACAGGGCCATATCGTTGTGACTAATCCTGATATGTTACATACTGGGATATTGCCTCACCATACAAAATGGCATCAGTTATTTCAAAATTTAAGATATATTGTCATAGATGAGATTCATATATACCGTGGTGTCTTTGGCAGCCATATGGCCAATGTCATACGAAGATTAAAGAGGATTTGTGAATTTTATGGTTCAAAACCACAATTTATTTGTTGTTCTGCTACCATTGCTAATCCACTGGAATTTTCTGAAAAGATTATAGGAGAAAAGTTTACTTTAATTAATAATAATGGCGCGCCCAGGGGTGAGAAGTATTTTTTATTTTATAATCCGCCGGTGGTAAACAGGCAATTAGGAATTCGTAAGAGTCTTATTAAAGAGACAGCGCGTTTGGTTAGTAAGTTTTTAAATCATGACATTCAGAGCATTGTTTTTGCCCGTAGCCGATTAACAACGGAATTACTAACCAGTTATTTGAAGGATTATCTGGTTAAAATAGGACAGGATCGGGATAAGGTCAGAGGGTATCGCGGTGGGTACCTTCCAGATTTGAGGAGAGAAATTGAAAAAGGGCTTAAAGAGGGTAGAATTAAAGGCGTCGTAAGTACTAATGCTTTGGAGCTGGGAGTAGATATAGGACAGCTGGATGCCTGCTTCATAGCAGGATATCCTGGTACTATTTCCAGTACCTGGCAGCAGGCTGGAAGGGCAGGTAGAAGGTCTCATTCTTCTGTAGCTATCCTGGTAGCATCCAGTGTACCATTGGATCAATACATGATCAATGCCCCTGATTATTTTTTTAAGGAAACACCAGAAAGTGCGGTAATTGACCCCAATAATTTAAGTATTTTAGTTAGCCATATTAAATGTGCTGCTTTTGAATTACCCTTCATACAGGGAGAAAAATTTGGAACTGAAGATTTAGTAGAGATATTACAATTTCTAGAAGATAAAAAGATGATTCATTTTACTCAAAATAAATGGTACTGGATGAGTGAAGCTTACCCTGCAGATGAAATTAGTTTACGTAGTGCCTCAACTGATAATTTTGCTATTATTGATATTGAAGAAGGAAAAAATAAGGTTATTGGGGAAGTAGATAGAGAGAGTGCCCCGACTACTATTCATGAGGGTGCGATTTACATTCATGAAGGAGAACAGTATACTATTGCTAAATTGGATTATGATGATCATAAGGCATATGCAAAAAAGGTGAATGTGAATTATTATACAGATGCCCAGATTGAAAGCCATATCAAGGTTCTGGATGTTTTCGAGAAACAAGAAAAAGAAAATATCAAACATCAGCATGGAGAAATCGCGATTACCACTATTTCTACTATGTATAAGAAGGTGAAATTTTACACCCATGAAAACCTTGGTTATGGAAAAATCAATTTACCTGCTGAAGAAATGCATACTACAGCTTATTGGTTAGTTTTGTCAGAGGAAATTCATAAATATTTCAGTGGGAAGATTCAGTCTGGTTTTACATTTGACCTGGGAGGAGGATTATTAGCATTATCCAATGTAATGGTGAATGTAGCTCCATTATTTATCATGTGTGACCCTAAAGATATCCGTGCAGTTGCACAAATTCGTTCTCCCTTTACTGATTTACCAACACTATTTATTTATGATAATTATCCTGGAGGGGTTGGCTTTAGTGAGAAAATTTATGAACTTCATGGTAAAATTTTAAAAGCCGCTAGAGATTTGATTGAAAACTGTGGTTGCGAGGAAGGATGCCCGTCTTGTGTTGGACCAATTAATCAGGTAGGTATAAACGGGAAACAAAGTGCATTATTGATTTTAAGGGAGGCTATTCGTTAAAATGGATTTAAAAGATCGGTTGGAAAAGATTGAAGGTCTGAAAAAAAAGGTTCAGCAAATCGATCATAATCACCGGGAAAGAAAAATTCAATTTTCTGAAGAAAGGGGAGCTGTTTCTATTTCGGAGTTATTGGATGGGAAGATTATTGATACACCTTATGGTCCTGTCTTCTACACCGAAAAAGTAATACCTTTAGAAACATCTTTTGGCGATTATTCTCTTGCTGAAGTTGAACAATATTTCCCAGCTAAGGAGCATAATTATATTACTAAATATGAGAATACGGTTGAGGATATTAAGCTAAATCAAACCCTTTTTTTTGATACGGAAACAACTGGTTTAGCAGGAGGTGCAGGAACCTATATTTTTCTTATGGGTCTTGGTTATTTTACCAAGGATGCTTTTTGTGTTAGACAATATTTTATGTCCGATTATCATGAAGAAGAAGCCTTTCTCTGGGCAGTTAATCAATTATTTGCTCAGGATTTTAAATTATTGGTATCTTACAATGGGAAATGCTATGATTTCCCTTTAATACAGACTCGTTTTATTATGTCAAGACTTCCCTTGCAATTAGGTGATTACCAGCATCTGGATTTATTATTTCCCACCCGGAGATTATGGAAGAGAAGGATAGGGGATTGCTCATTATCGAATATTGAACGGAAGATATTACATATTAGCAGAAACGGAGATATTCCTGGCTATCTGATTCCTCATGTCTATTTTCGTTATTTACAGGATAAGGATGCCCGACCCCTTAAACCCATTTTTTCACATAATTTACAGGATATTATCTCCCTGGCTATTCTAACTGCGAAGATTGGACAGGTACTAAGAGACCCCTTCCATGCCAGTGGAAGTAATAATGGGATAGACCTGTATAGCATAGGAAGAATCTATGAAATAAACAAAGATTATGAATACAGTAGCAGATGTTACGAAGAGGCATTGAATTATAATTTAACAGACGAGGAGTCAGTAGAAATATTGAGGTTATGTTCTTATGCCTATAAAAAACAGGGAAATTGGCAACGAGCAGAAAGAGCCTGGCGAGATATTCTTTCTTTCAGCAATGAGTTTATTCTTTTTCCTTATGAGGAATTGGCAAAATATTACGAGCATCGACTAAAGGATTATTCCAGGGCGATGAATATCATAGAAGATGCCCTCATACACCTGAAACAAGAAAATTTAGATTCTGAAAATAAGGATAAGTGGATACAGGAATTAAATTACCGCTTGGAGAGAATTAAACGAAAAAGTGAGACTTATCATCAGAATGATTCAAAAGTGTAGTAGAAAAGTTGCAAATATAATTAATAATTATTGGATTAGTTTTGAAGAAAAAAGAAGCTGAAATTACCAAAAATCGTTATACAATTAAAAAATGGCCTCAATTTGAGCGTCCACGGGAAAGATTAATACATCATGGTGCCGAGTATTTAACTGATGCAGAGTTGCTAGCCATTATTTTAGTTAAGGGGTGCTCTGACTTGACATCAGTAGATCTGGCAAGAAGCTTGTTGTCAAAGTATGGTAGCCTGAGAAAATTGATGAATATTCCCTATTCAGAGATTAAAGAAATTCATGGTATTGGAGAGGCAAAATATGCTCAGATTAAAGCCGCACTGGAAATAGGTGTTCGTTTATCTCAGGAAAAGATGTTCCCCGGTAAAAGAATCCAAAAGGCCCAGGATGTAGTAGATTATTATTATGCCGAAATGCGAGATAAGAAAAAAGAGCTTTTTCATATTCTTCTTTTGGATGTACGCTATCAGATTATAAGAGATGTTCTGATTTCTATGGGGAGTCTGACAGAAACAACAGTACACCCGAGAGAGGTATTAAAAGAGGTAATTAAAGAATCTGCAGCAGCAGTAATTTTCCTTCATAATCATCCCAGTGGTAATCCTCATCCCAGCAAGCAGGATATTGAATTGACCGATAGGTTATGTAAATCCTGCCATATGATGGGAGTAAAGGTCCTTGATCATATAGTAATTGGAGAAGATAATTTTTATAGCTTTGCTCAAATGGGACAGATAACGGTAGAATGATTTTTGAAATAGATAAAGACAGAGGAGTCTTAAAATGAAAAAAAATGACATGAAATATTGTCCAAAGTGTGGTAAACAGCTGGAGAAGAGAATAATACAAAATAAGGAAAGAATATACTGTAGCCATTGTAAAACAATTTTTTATGATAATCCTTTACCTACTGTGGCAGTTGTGGCCAGAAATGAGAAAGGACAGCTGTTATTGGTGAAACGGGGAGTAGAACCTAAAAAAGGTTTTTGGGCATTACCAGGAGGATTTATGGATGGGGGAGAATCAGCAACACAGACACTCATACGGGAAATGGAAGAAGAAACCGGACTCGAAGGGGTTCTAAAGAATTTCATTGGAATTTATAATCATGAAAGTAAGATGTATGGCTATGTTATAATTATTGTTTATGAAGTTGAATTAACGGGTGGGACATTAAAAGCAGGAGATGATGCTCAAGCAGCAAAATTTTTCGATGTTAAGGAATTACCTTCTCTGGCTTTTTCTTTTCAGGAAAGAGCGGTAGAAAAGGCAGTAGGTTATTCTCTGTTTGAAAATAAAACAAGTACAAAGGAACAAGAGGTATATTTTGATGAAAGAAGTAAAATTTTTTAAGAAAAATGATTTGAAAGTAAAGCAGGTATTAAGAAGTTCACAACTGAGAGCAGTTGCAAATGAACATGTGATGATAACTCTATTTGATTTTGGTCCTGATGATGAGGTAATGCCAAATCATCATCATCCACATGAACAAATTACTTATATTTTAAAAGGTTCGGTAAAAATGATAGCGGGTGGTAAAAGCCAGGTGTTGGATGCAGGACAGGGTGCAGTAATACCACCGAATGTTGAACATGAAGTAATTGCATTGGAAAAAGATAGCCAGGTATTAGATGTTTTTTATCCCCTCAGGGAAGATTACCTGTCTTAAAAAAGTTGAATTATATACAAGGAAGGATATATGAAAGTTATTGCTATTGATTATGATGGGGTAATTGTAGACAGTGTTATGGATTCTCTTTTTGTTAGCCACAATGCCTATCTGAATGTATATGGAAGTGCCAATAAAAAAAATTTTGGTGGAGAATTATTTACCTTTAAGAACTGGTCAGGCATTAAAGAAAAATATAAAAAAGAAATTGAATATTATCGTTCACTCAGACCTTATATTCGGGGAGCTACTGACTATGGCTTAATCCAGAAATTAATGGAAGATGGCAAGCATGTAAAGAATCAACAGGAATTTGATGAATACAGGCAGACAGTTGACTTTGACTTTCAAAAATTCCATGATGCCTTTTACCAGGCGAGAAGAGATGCACAACAGGAAAGTTTTGAGGGATGGCTTAGTCTGTCTCCACCCTATGAAGAGTTTCTGAAGGGGATACGCAGATTTGTCCAGGAAGGGGTTAAAGTAATGGTTGCAACTTCTAATCGACGGGAATATATCGCCCGAGCCTTTCCACCTGGATATTATGACATACCCATTGATGCTAATGATATCCTGGATTTTAGCTTCGGAGAAGACAAGTCAAGCCAGATGCACTATATCTGTGATAAATATAGTGTTGATTATGGGGATATATATTTTGTTGATGATCAATTAGCCCATTTGGAACAAACCAGAGGATTAGGGATTCACGTTTTCTTGGCCGGCTGGAGTTATGCTACCGA
>CAYOLB010000102.1:0-16946 GCA_964404675.1 uncultured Atribacterota bacterium
ACGTTTTGCTATTCGTGAAGGCGGAAGAACTATTGCAGCTGGTGTAGTTACCGAAATAATTGAGTAGATGTGAATTAAGATTGACAGTAATAATTAGGAGGTAGGAGACTTAATATGCAAAAAATTAGGATTAGGCTTAGGGCTTATGATCATAGAATATTAGACAATTCTGCTCTAAAAATAATTGATGCAGTAAAGAAGACTGGAGGGAAGTATTCGGGACCAATTCCTTTGCCGACTGAGATAAATAAATATTGTGTTTTGAGATCGCCTCATGTTGATAAAAAATCTAGAGAAGAATTCGAAATGAGGACACATAAAAGAATGATAGATATAATAGACCCTTCTTCAAAATCTGTTGAAGCTTTAATGCATCTAGATTTGCCTTCCGGAGTTGATATAGAAATAAAAACTTTGGAATAGAAGTAAGTCTTTATAGAAAAATATATTTAAAATATAATATTATAAATATGTATTTTGAGTAAAAATAATTGATATAATAGAATTTATTATGTTTTAATATCTGCCTGGAGGTGTATGACTGTGAAAACTGGCATTTTAGGGAAAAAAATTGGAATGACCAATATATTTTTAGAAAATGGTAATGCAGTTGGAGTTACAGTATTAATTGCTGGGCCTTGTACTGTTGTAAATAAAAAACAAGTTGAGAATGACCAATATAATGCATTACAATTAGGTTTTGTTGCCATAGATGCTAAAAAAAATAAAGTAAATAAACCATTAAAAGGTTATTTTGAAAAACAAAAAATAAAACCTTATAAATATGTGAAAGAATTTAAATTTAAAGATATCGACCAATATGAGGTCGGAAGTGAAATAAAAGTAGATTTGTTTAAAGAAGGCGAGAAGGTAAATATTACAGGATTTAGCAAAGGACGTGGTTTTGCTGGTTCCATAAAAAGACATAATTTTTCTGGAGGCCCAAAAACACATGGTCAAAAAGATTATTACCGTTCTACCGGTTCTATAGGTGCCACAGATGCTGCAAGGGTTTTTAAAGGGAAAAAAATGCCAGGTAGGATGGGTAATCAAAAAGTAAAAATTAAAAATATTGAAATTGTTAAGATTGATACGGATAGGAACCTAATTTTATTAAAAGGATCTATTCCTGGTCCTAATAATTCTCTTGTAGCGGTCGAAAAAGTATCCTAAATAGTTTGTGAACTTATCTTTGTAGGAAGGAGAGTAGCGGTGTATGGTTGAAATGAATGTTCATAGTATAGAAGGCGAAAAAATTGATGAGATGAAATTAAATGATGATATGTTTGATGCAAATATTAATAAACATATTGTTCATCAAATTGTAAAAAGGTATCTTGCTGAAAAAAGAAGAGGGACCGCGTCTACTAAAGGAAGAAGTGATGTAAGAGGCGGGGGTAAAAAGCCTTGGAAACAAAAAGGAACTGGAAGAGCTAGAGCAGGTACTATACGTTCTCCACTATGGGTAGGTGGAGGCGTAATCTTTGGACCTGAAAATCGGGACTATAGTTATTCTATTCCCAGAAAGATGCGTTTAGTCGCTTTAAAATCTGTATTATCAGGAAAAGTGAAAAATAAAGATATAATAATATTGGACAAATTAGAGTTAAAAGATGGTAAAACAAAAGATATTACATATATATTGGATAAATTTCATATTAAAAACGATAAAATAATAATTGTGACAGATAAAGAAGATGAAAATGTAAAGAGGGCAGCTAATAATTTAAAAAATGTTATGGTTATAACTGCTAATAAAATAAATACATATGATCTTGTTAATTATCAAAAAATGTTAATTACCAAAGAAGCTTTAAAAATAATTGAGGAGGTATTTGTGTAATGACCTCTATTAAAACAATTTTAGTTCATCCTATAATATCAGAAAAAAGTGTTCGTGATAAAGAAAATAGTAAATATACATTTAAAGTAAGCGCAGACTCGAATAAAAGCGAGATAAAAAAAGTTATTGAAGAAAAATTCAAGGCAAAGGTAAAAAAAGTAAATATAATAAAAGTTCCTTCGAAGAATAGAAAACTAGGGAAATATTCTGGCAGAACAGCTCAATGGAAAAAGGCCATTGTCACTTTAGGCAAAGGTCAAAGTATAAAAGAATTAGATAACATTTAATGTTTTAGAATGTTTAATAAAAGATTAGAAAAGAAAGGTGTAGATTAAAGTGGCTGATATAAAAAAGTATAAACCAACCTCATCTGGCAGAAGGTTTATGACTGTATCCACCTTTGAAGATATTACTATCCATGCTCCTGAAAAGAAGCTAACTACAGGTATGAATAAAAAAGCTGGTAGAAATAACAATGGCAGGATAATGGTAAGAAGAAGAGGTGGAGGGGCAAAAAGAAGTTATAGATTAGTAGATTTTTTAAGAGAAAAAGAAGGAGTCCCCGCAAAAGTGGCTAGTATAGAGTATGATCCCAACAGATCTGCCCGTATTGCATTATTAAAGTATATGGATGGAGAAAAAAGGTATATAGTTTGTCCTGCAAAATTACAGGTGGGAGATATAATCGTATCTGGTAGCAAAGCAGATGTAAGTCCTGGGAACACAAAAGCATTAAAAGATATACCTTTGGGTACATTTATACATAATATTGAAATTAATAAGGGTCAAGGTGCGGCTTTAGCTAGATCGGCTGGAGTAATGGCTCAAATACTGGCAAAAGAAGGTAAATATGCTCATGTTAAGTTACCATCAGGTGAAGTGAGGTTAATAGGATTGAATTGTTTTGCAACTATTGGACAAGTTGGTAATTTGAATCATTCAAATATCAACCTGGGTAAGGCAGGTAAAAGCAGGTTAAAAGGTAGAAGACCGAAAGTTAGAGGAGTAGCTATGAACCCTATTGATCACCCATTAGGTGGTGGAGAAGGAAAGTCTGCTGGAGGTAGGCATCCAGCTTCTCCTAAAGGTCTATTAGCAAAAGGCTATCGAACAAGAAAGAAGAAAAATAGCTCTGATAAATATATAGTTAAAAGAAGGACAGATAAATAAGGGGGATTGATTGTAAAATGTCAAGATCAATAAAAAAGGGTCCATATATTGATGAGAAATTATTGAAAAAAATACGAAATCTAAATAAAAAGAGAAAGAAAGAACCAATAAAAACTTGGTCAAGAAATTCCACAATATTCCCTTTAATGGTTGGCCATACTATTGCTGTACATGATGGTAAAAAACATGTACCTGTTTATATAACTGAAAATATGGTAGGACATAAATTAGGTGAATTTTCACCAACCAGAAGATTTAAGGGTCATGGAGCTCATACAGAAAGGTCTACATCAATTAAATAAATAATATCTAATAATATTTTCTGTAAAAATTACGATGTAGAGAAAGATAGGAGGAAATGATGGGTGTTAAATCTGTAGGAAAATATATTCCGATATCTCCCAGAAAATGTAGGAGAATGATTGATATGCTGAAGGGGAAAGATACAGGATCAGCACTATTGCAATTACAATTTTCACCAAATAGATCTGCAAAAATGATCTACAAGGTTTTAAAATCAGCTATTTCTAATGCTGAGAATAATCATGATATGAGTGTTGATGAATTATATATAAACAAAGCATATGTTGACGAAGGTCCAACATTAAAAAGATTTAGAGCAAGAGCAATGGGAAGGGCAGCTAGAATTAATAAAAGAACCAGCCATATTACCATTGAAGTGGAAGAGAAAGGGGTTGAAAAATAATTGGGACAAAAAGTTCATCCAAAAGGACTACGAATAGGAATTATTAGAGATTGGGATGTTAAATGGTTTAGCCACAAAGAATACAGTAAAAATGTTTATCAGGATTACAAAATAAGGAAGTATATTAGCGATAATTTAAAGCACGCTGGTATATCCGTTATAAACATTGAAAGAGTTGCGAATCGTATAAGAATTACTATAAATTGTGCCCGCCCTGGCATTATTATTGGTAGAAAAGGGGTAGAGGTTAATAAGCTGAAAGATAATTTGACAAAATTGATTGAAGGAGACGGGGAATTACAGATTAATATTAAAGAGGTAAAAACTCCTGAAACAGATGCGCAATTGGTTGCTGAAGATATTGCTAATCAAATATTAAGAAGGGCTTCAGTAAAAAGAATAATGAAGCAATCAGCAGGAAGAGCGCTAAAAATGAAAGCTGAAGGAATAAAGATAATGATTGCTGGAAGAATAGGCGGAGCTGAAATTGCGCGTACAGAATGGCATATGGAAGGCAGATTACCGCTTCATACCCTGAGAGCTGATATTGATTATGGATTTTCAGAAGCTAATACTACCTATGGTAAAGTTGGAGTTAAGGTTTGGATATTCAAGGGAGAAGTATTGGCAAAGAATAATCAACCGAGAAACCTGACTAATATAGAAGAAGATAATGACGAGAAAATCCGGAAAAGCGAAATTCCAGCAAAAGCAAGTATAGAAAAGAAAACTAGAAAATCAGGGGAGGTAGAAGATGCTTCAACCGACTAGAACAAAATATAGAAAAATGCAACGTGGGAAAATGAAAGGGAAAGCACATAAAGGAGATATAATTTCCTTTGGTGAATATGGTTTACAAGCATTGCAGTCATCTTGGATTAACAGCTCTCAAATTGAATCTGCAAGAATAGCTGTAACACATGCAGTAAAACGTGGTGGTAAAGTCTGGATAAGAATATTTCCCCACAAATCTGTTACTAAAACTGCAGCGGAAACAAGAATGGGAAAAGGTAAAGGTTCCCCTGAATTTTGGGTTGCAATAGTAAAACCAGGGACTATAATGTTTGAGCTTGGTGGAGTAGAAGAAGAAGTTGCAAGGGAAGCAATGAGATTGGCTTCTCATAAAATACCAATTAAGACTCGCTTTGTTATGCGAGAAGAACAGGTGGTGGGTTAAATTGAAAGCAAGTGAGTTAAGAGATTTATCAAAAGCAGAATTAGAGAAAAAAATATCTGATTTAAAGGATGAATTATTTAGTTTACGATTTCAATCAGTTACCGGTCAGCTGGGTAATCATATGAGGATACGAGAAGTTAAACATGATATTGCGAGAACAAAGACAATACTGAGAGAGCTAGAATTAAATAAGAAATCTGAAAAAATAGAAGTTTCAAAATAATAATAAAAGGAAAGAATAAGGTGATAAGAAATGTCCATTTCAACTGAAGCAAAAAGTAGGGTAGGAATTGTAGTTTCTAATGCTATGGATAAATCTGTTGTTGTTCAGGTTAGCTATTTAGTAGCTCATAAACTGTACAAGAAAAGAATTAGAAAAAGCTCGAAATTTATGGCCCATGATGGAAAAAATATATGTGAAGTTGGAGACAAAGTAAAAATAGTATCTACCCGACCTTTAAGTAAAAGAAAAAGATGGGAAGTTGCTGAGATTATAACAAAACAAAAATAATAATCATTTATTTTATGATTTTTAAACTATTTTACCAGTATGATTAGTAAGGGAGTGTGGCAAAATTGATACAAATGCAAACGAGACTATTTGTAGCAGATAATTCTGGTGCAAAACAAATACAATGTATAAAAGTGCTCGGTGGTTCAAGGAAAAGATATGCCCGAATAGGAGAGATAATTGTTGCTTCTGTTAAGGAGGCCAATGTTGGAGGAACCGCAAAAAAAGGAGAAATTGTTAAAGCAGTTATTGTCAGAACAAAAAAAGAAGTAGGCAGGCCAGATGGTTCCTACATACGTTTTGATGATAATGCAGCAGTAATTATTAATAATCAAAAAGAACCTATAGGAACAAGAATATTTGGTCCCGTAGCTAGAGAATTAAGAGACAAGAAATTTATGAAAATTATATCCCTTGCTCCCGAAGTGATATAGAAAAACAGAAAGGAGATTATAAAATGCCCAAACAAAAAATTTCGCTTAAAAAGGGAGATAATGTTCTTGTAATTACCGGTGAAGATAAAGGTAAAAGTGGTAAAATTATAGATATTTTCCCAAAAAAAAATGAAGTGATTGTAGAAGGTGTATGCTTTTTAAAAAAACATATGAAACCAACTCAAAAAAATCCACAAGGTGGAATTGTCAAACAAGAGGGACCTATAAATTTATCTAATGTTAAATTAGTTTGCAATAAGTGTAATAAACCAACAAGTATCAAACGAGACGTTACAAAAGAAGGAAAAAAAGTAAGAGTTTGCAAAAAATGCGGAGAAATTATAGATAAGGTCTAGGAGGTTAACAAGTGATACCCAGGCTAAAGGAAAAATATCAGCAGGAAATAATACCTGCAATGATGAAAAAATATGATTATAAAAATAAAATGGCTGTTCCCAAAATTGAAAAAATTGTAATTAATATGGGATTAGGTAAAGCACGAGAAGATGCAAAAATTATTGATGAAGCAACACAGGTATTAGCTACTATTACTGGTCAAAAACCTATTATTACAAAATCAAGTAAATCCATATCCAATTTTTCAATAAGGAAGGGAATGCCAGTAGGCTGCAAAGTTACACTAAGAGATAGTAGAATGTATGAATTTTTAGATAGATTAATAAATGTAGCAATAGCAAGAATACGTGATTTTCAGGGAACTTCTCCTGATGCATTTGATGGTCGTGGTAACTATACATTGGGTATTAAAGAACAGTTGATATTTCCAGAGATTGAGTTTGATAAAGTAAATACAACACTAGGAATGAATATTACCATCGCAACAAATGCTAAAAATGATGAAGAGGCAAAGGACTTGATAAGATTGATTGGAATGCCATTTAAAAAAGATGAATAATGGAAAAGAGGAGGTTAAAGAGTGGCGAAAAAAGCTTTAGTTGTAAAGGCAAACAAAAAACAGAAATATAAAGTTAGAGAATATAGTCGCTGTAATATATGTGGCAGACCCAGGGGATATATTAGAAAATTTGGAATTTGTAGAATATGTTTCAGAAAAATGGCACATAATGGAGAATTACCTGGTGTTATAAAATCAAGTTGGTAATAAATACGATATATTTAAGGAAAAATATTTAAAATAATAATCAAATGATTGATTGCAAGAGGGGAGGATATATATGGGTGTTGTTTCGGATCCAATTGCCGATATGATTACCAGAATTAGGAATGCCAACCGTGCTAGAGGTGGTAGAGTAGAAGTACCTTCTTCTAAAATAAAACTGGAAATTGCCAGAATATTGAAAGATGAAGGCTTTATTGGTGATTATCAATATAAAAAAGATAATAAACAAGGTACTATTACGATATATTTAAAGTACTCTGATAGACAAAGAATAATTACAAATTTAAAAAGAATAAGTAAGCCTGGCTATAGGGTTTATGTTAAAAAGGATGATATTCCAGAAGTTCTGGGAGGTCTAGGTGTTAGTATTATGTCTACATCTAGAGGCATTATGTCAGGAAAAGAAGCCAGGAAAAATCATTATGGTGGAGAAGTTCTGTGTTATATTTGGTAAGTGTCTCTGGATAATTAAAAACCAAGAGATATTTGAAATTGATTTTGCATAAGAAGAGAAATTTATTCTCAGGTAAGATATAAATGCTTTATTGATTTATGCAAGGAGGAAGAAATGTCCAGAATTGGGAAATTACCCATTCCAATACCTGAAGGGATGACAGTTGAAATTAAAGATAAAAAAATAACTGTGAAAAAAAACAATCAGGAATTATCTTTTATAATAAATCCTGATATAGATGTAAAAATTAAGGATAATAAGATAGTCGTTGAAAGATCAAGTAATATGAGATTGTATCGCTCTTTACATGGCTTGACGAGAAATATGATTTTTAATATGGTTAAAGGCTTGAATGAAGGATTTGAAAAGAATTTAGAGATTAAGGGAGTTGGCTATAGGGCAGACCTGAAAGGTAAAGATCTTGAGTTAAGCCTTGGCTATTCCCATCCTATAAAAGTTAAAGCTCCTGATGGGATTGAATTTATTGTTGATAAACAGAAAACAATAAAAATTAAAGGGGCTGATAAGCAATTGGTAGGAAAAATTGCTGCAGAGATAAGGGATTACAGGAAACCTGAACCTTACAAGGGTAAAGGTGTACGATATGTGGATGAGCATGTGAGAAGAAAAGTTGGTAAAGCGGGAGCAACTGTTGGCAGCTAATAATAACTAATATTTTTGCAATATTGAAAATAGCAGAAAGAGGGGGTTCAGAATTTTATGAAAGACAAGAAGGTATTATCCCGAATTAGAAGGAAAAAAGGGATAAGAAAAAAAATATTTGGAACTAGTGAAAAACCTAGGGTGACAGTATACCGTAGTGCTAAGAATATATATGTACAAGCTATAGATGATGATAATGAAAAGACACTATTGTCATTGTCTACGTTAAGCCCCGAAGTAAAAAAAGAAATAACATATGGTGGGAATATTGATGCTGCTAAAGTAACTGGGAGAAAGTTTAATGAGATATTAAAAGAAAAAAATATTTCACAGGTTGTTTTTGATAGAAACGGTTATTTGTTTCATGGTAGAGTTAAAACATTAGCAGATCAAATAGAATTAAAGAAAAAGAAATAAAATAATCAGGTAATTTTTTTATTATATATTAAACCAATATTAATAATTGAAAGGGAGAGGAGATGAATACATGCAGATGGTTGCAAATGAAGATCAGGAACTAAAAGAAAGTGTTGTCTTTGTTAATAGGGTAAGTAAAGTTGTAAAAGGTGGTAGAAGATTTGGTTTTAGTGCCATGGTAGTAGTGGGAGATAGTAATGGTTCTGTAGGGATAGGATATGGTAAAGCTAAGGATGTGTCTGATGCAATTAAAAAAGGAGTTACCAAGGCTAAAAAAGACATGTTTAAAATTAAGACAAGAAATAATACTATACCCCATATTGTTACGGGTGTCCATGGTGGTGCTAAAGTATTTCTAAGACCTGCTTCTCCGGGGACTGGTGTAATTGCTGGTGGAGCGGTCAGGGCTATAATTGAGGCCGCAGGAATTCAGGACATTTTAACAAAGTCATTGGGAAGTGATAATAATCTAAATATTGTAAAAGCTACTATGAAAGCTTTGCTAAGCCTTAAAAATGCAAGAGAGATTGCGAAGTTAAGAGGCATTCCTGTTGAGAGAATATATAGTTAATTCTAACTGAGGGGGAATAGAAATATGAAGTTAAGTAATTTAGAGATAAAACCAGGTTCAAGACATGCCAAAAAACGAGTAGGAAGAGGAAATGCATCGGGTAATGGTACTACTGCGGGCAGAGGTATGAATGGTCAAAAGAGTAGATCAGGGTCAAAAACTAGATCTTACTTTGAAGGTGGCCAAATGCCACTCAGTCGTAGGGTGCCAAAACGCGGTTTTTATAATTATTTTAAGAAGAAATATTCAATTATCAATATCAGTCAATTGAATAGGTTTAGTGATGAAGAAATAATCACTCCCGAAAAATTATTGGAAGTAGGGCTTATTAAAAAAGTAATGGATGGTATAAAAATATTGAGCCAGGGTACTCTCGATAAGAAATTGACAGTTAAGGCACATCGCTTTAGCCAGGAGGCAATTAAAAAAATTGAAAAAGCTGGCGGAAAGGCTGAGGTGATATAAGTGCTGGAACAACTGCGTAGTTTATTTAAAATACCTGATTTAAAAAATCGTCTCCTTTTTACATTAGCAATGCTAATTGTCGTAAGGCTGGGAAGTCATATACCATTGCCTGGTATTGATAAGCAAGCTTTAGCAAATTTGTTTGCTCAAGGGGGAATACTTGGTTTCTTTGATTTGTTTGCGGGTGGCGCATTAAGTAGATTCTCGCTTTTTGCACTAGGCATAATGCCATATATTAATGCCTCGATTATTATGTCATTATTACAATCAGTAGTTCCGCTATTCGAGCAATGGTCCAAGGAGGGTCAGGAAGGCAGAAGTAAATTAAACAGGATAACAAGATATGGAACGGTGGTGCTTGGTTTAGTTCAAGCTATTGGAATAAGTGCCTGGTTGGAAAGTTTGCAGGTTTTAATGATTACAGGTTTATTATTTAGGTTTTTATTAATTATTAGTTTGACTGCTGGTACCTGTTTTTTGATGTGGCTTGGTGAACAAATAAGCGATTATGGGATAGGTAATGGTATTTCAATTATTATATTTGCTGGAATTGTAGCCAGAATACCTACTGAAATTGTACAAACATGGAATTTATTTAAGGTAGGAGAAGTTGGAATTATTTCAATAATTGCACTTCTTGCAGTAATTGTGCTTGTTATAGCTGGAGTAGTTGCAATACAGCAAGGTCAAAGACGTATTCCTGTTCAATATGCTAAAAGAGTAGTTGGAAGACGATTATATGGTGGTCAAGGAACACATATACCGTTGAGGGTCAATCAAGCTGGTGTTATACCAATAATATTTGCGTCAGCAATATTGATATTCCCTGGTACAATTGCTCAGTTTTTTCAAGGATCTGAATTTATGCAAAAGGTATCACAGGCTTTATCTCCTGGAACACCGTTATATTTAGTTTTATATGCTATATTGATTATTGTTTTTACTTTTTTCTATACTGCCATTACATTTAACCCACAAAATATGGCAGATAATATGAAAAAATATGGAGGATTTATTCCTGGTAGGAGACCTGGGAAAGCTACTGCAATCTATATTGATAATATAATGACTAGAATTACATTAAGTGGTGCAATATTTTTAGCAATTATTGCTATTTTACCAAATATATTAATAGAGATAACTGGGATTACTACTATTTATTTTGGTGGTACTTCAGTGTTGATAATGGTTGGAGTAGCATTAGAAACTGTACAGCAAATAGAATCACATATGTTAATGAGGCATTACGAGGGTTTCATTAAAAAATAAATAAGGAAATAAATTATATTGTTTAAGGGGATTATCTATGATAATTATCTTGTTAGGACCACCTGGTGCAGGTAAAGGAACAATTGCTAATGAAATAAGAAAGAAAAATAGTATTCCGATAATTTCGACGGGAGATATTTTAAGAGACGCTATAAAAAAGGGTACTAAATTAGGAAAAGAGGCCGAGTCTTATGTGAATTCTGGAAAATTAGTACCAGATTCATTAATTATGAAGATAATTGAAGAGAGATTAAAAGAAAAAGATTGTAAAAATGGTTTTATGCTTGATGGCTTTCCTAGAACCATACAACAGGCGAAAGAGTTAGATTTACTTATGCAGCGATTAAAAAGCGAAATAGATCAGGTATTTTACTTTGAAACTTCTGATAGTGTTATAATCGAAAGGTTATCAGCTAGAAGAGTATGTACCAATTGTGGAGCTATCTATAATCTTAATTACAATCCCCCAAAAATTGAAAACAAATGTGATTTATGTGGTGGACAGTTAATGCAAAGAGACGATGATAAGGAAGAAACAATTTTGAAACGAATAGAAGTGTTTAATGAAGAAACATTCCCATTGGTTGATTATTACAAGAAAAAAAACATTCTAAATAGAATTAATGCTGATCAAGATCTTAAGGATAGATTAAAAGAAGTTACAAGTAGTTTGAAAAAACTTGGTCTGATTAGTTAGTAGGGAAAATATGGTTATTATAAAAACAAACAATGAAATAAAAAAAATAAAGAAAAGTTGCCAATTAACAGCACATACGTTACAATATATAACTGAAAAAGTAAGACCTGGTATTAGAACTATCGAAATAGATAGAATGGCTGAATCATTTATAATTAGAAGTGGTGGAAAACCATCATTCAAGGGATATGGTACTGAAGGAAATGAATTTCCAGCAACTGTATGTATATCTATAAATGATGAAATTGTACACGGGATACCAGGAGAGAGGGTCTTACAAGAAGGTGACATAGTTAGTTTAGACGTGGGTACATATCTAGATGGTTATTATGGTGATAGTGCAGTTACAGTAGGTGTTGGAAACATAACTAAAATAGCTCAAAAATTAATAGATACTACAAAAGAGTCTTTGTTTGCAGGAATTCGAAATGCAATAAGTGGAAATTTTATAGGTGATATAGGCCATGCGATTCAAACTGTGGCAGAAAATAATAATTTTTCTGTTGTAAGAGAATTTGTCGGACATGGTGTTGGGTTAGAAGTTCATGAAGATCCGCAAATACCTAATTATGGTAGGCCAAAAACGGGATTAAGGCTAGAGGAAGGAATGGTAATAGCCATTGAACCAATGGTTAACCAGGGTGACTATCATACTACTAGTGATGATGATGGATGGACAGTGAAAACTGCAGATGGCAGCTTATCCGCTCATTTTGAGCATACCATAGCAATCTTTGATAAAGGAAATGAAATTCTAACAATATGGGATTAATCCATTTCTAGGTAATAATGATATTACTTGTGAATGAATTGGAGATGATAAACATGGATAAAGAAAAATATGTAGAAATGAAAGGAAAAGTTACACAAGCTCTACCTAATGCAACGTTTAAAGTTGAGTTAGAAAATGGTTGTGAAATATTAGCACATATATCAGGTAAAATAAGAATGCATTTTATACGAATTTTACCTGGAGATAAAGTAAAAGTTGAAATATCTCCATATGATTTGAGTCGTGGTAGAATAGTTTATCGTTTATAAATAGATAAAATATTGTGTTTTTTGAACATAAATATATGATATTTGTTTTTTTTGTATTTTTATTTTTTAACATTCCAACAGAGAAAGTAGAGTTGTGATATAAAATAAACTAGATAACTGCAAGAGAGGAATTTTTAAATGAAAGTAAGATCATCTGTTAAAAGAATATGTGAAAAGTGTAAATTAATTAGAAGACACGGAAAAATAATGGTAATTTGCAGCAATCCAAAACATAAACAAAAGCAGGGTAAATAATTAAGGAGGTAATAATAATATGGCTAGAATTAGCGGTGTAGATATACCTAATAACAAGAATGTTGATTGTGCCTTAACTTATATATATGGTATTGGTTTTACAACATCTCGTAAAATATTAACCGAAGCGGGTATTGATTTTCAGACAAAAGTAAAAGATTTAAAAGATGATGAAATAAATAAAATAAGAGATATAATAACTAAAAATAATAAAGTTGAAGGTGAATTAAGAAGTCAAAGAACTGCTGATATTAAAAGGTTGATGGAAATTGGTTCTTATCGTGGTCTAAGACATAAAAGGGGATTACCTGTAAGGGGGCAAAGAACAAGCACTAATGCCAGAACAAGAAAAGGCCCAAGAAGGACTGTAGGAGTTAAAAGAAGTAAGTAGAAAAAATGGTTGAAATATACAAATAAGTAGAAAGGAGAATCAGTATTGGCTGCAAAAAAACAAGCAAAGAAAGTTAGAAAGAAAAAAATTAGAAAAAACATATTAAAGGGAATAGTTCATATTCAATCTACATTCAATAACACAATTGTAGCTATTTCCGATACAGAAGGAAATATTATATCATGGGCAAGTGCAGGCTCTATTGGCAATAAAGGCAGCAAGAAAAGCACTTCTTTTGCCGCGCAAAGAACCGCTGAAGAAGCTGGTAAAAAAGCCATGGATCAGGGAATGAGAGACATAGATGTTTATGTTAAAGGACCTGGATCAGGAAGAGAAACAGCTATTCGGTCCTTACAGGCAATCGGATTTAAAATTAATACTATTAGGGATGTTACACCAATACCACATAATGGTTGCAGACCTCCCAAACAGCGTCGAGTATAATATTTCGTTATTTGTTTGGAAGAAATTTGAATATTGTTAAATAGTTTATTTAGAATATTATTTATTCGTATTCTAAATGTTTTAATATATTTTTTATGAATATAAAGTAATAAAAAAATTAAATCAAGATAATAAATTGAGATAATCTTACCTAAGGAGGTAATTACATGGCTAGATATACAGGCCCTGCTTGTCGTCTTTGCAGAAGGCAGGGAACTAAATTATTTTTAAAAGGAGAAAGATGCTATACTGATAAATGTGCCTTAGAACGAAAAGCAACAGCTCCTGGCAAAACTTCTCAGTCAAAGAGAGTGAGAAAATTGTCGAACTATGCCATTCAATTAAAAGAAAAACAAAAGATAAGAGATATGTATGGATTATTAGAAAAACAGTTTAGTAATCTTTTCGAAAAAGCTGAAAAAAAACACGGAGTTACAGGTGAAAATTTTTTACAATTATTAGAGAGAAGGTTAGATAATATTGTTTATCGTCTGGGTCTTGCTGAATCTAGAGCCAAGGCTAGACAGATAGTAAGGCATTCTCACATTCTTGTGAATGGTAGAAAAATTAATATTCCTTCTTATATTGCAGAAATAGGTGATATTATTGAAATAAAAGGGAAAAGCCAATCAATTAAAGAGTTTAAAGAGTTAAAAGAAGGGGAAAAAGAAGTTAATACTCCTACTTGGCTAGAGCTAGATCTGAATAATTTGAAGGGAAAAGTTGTAAGACTTCCTTCAAAAGAAGATATTGATTTGCCTATAGATGAGAAACTTGTAGTCGAGTACTATTCTAGATAATTTTGGCAATTAACATTATCGGAAGGAGATATTATCAGTTGTTAGATATTAATAATATAAAAATAAAAATTGAAGATTTAACGGATAGTTATGGGAGATTTATAATCGAACCTTTGGAGAAAGGATATGCAACAACATTGGGAAATTCTTTACGGAGAGTATTATTATCTTCTCTTCCAGGGGCAAGCGCAACTGCAATCAGGTTTGAAGGAGTTCTTCATGAGTTTTCCACTATCCCCGGTGTAAAAGAAGATGTCAATGAAATTATATTAAATATTAAAGATATTGTTTTTAAGATGTATGGAAGTGATTCAGAGACATTGAGACTAAAGGTAAATGGCAAAAAAGTTGTGAAGGCAGGAGACATTACACCAAATATAAATGTTGAAGTATTAAATCCAAATAATAAAATTGCTACACTTGGTGAAGATGGCAAACTTGATATGGAAATTATCGTTGAAGAAGGTACTGGTTATCTTACTGCACCAGAAAACAAGAAAAAAGACCAGGCAATAAATTTTATAACTATTGATTCAATGTTTTCGCCGGTAGTTAAAGTGGCTTACGTGATAGAAAAAACAAGTTCTGATCAATTTATGAATTATGAAAAGTTAATAATGGATATATATACTAATAAGAGTATATTACCTGATGAAGCATTAAGTAAAGCATCAAATATTTTAATAAAATATTTGAAAGTATTTACAAAATTCTCTCCTGATGAGGTAGAATCCATTGCTGACCAAATTGTTGAAGAGGAAAATGAAAATAATGAGCAGAAAAAATTATTAGAAAAAAGTATTGAAGAACTTGATTTTTCAGTAAGATCATATAATTGTTTAAAGAAATCTGATATTAACAATTTCGGTGATATTGTGAACAAAACAGAAGAAGAAATAATGGGTATAAAAAATTTAGGAAAAAAATCTTTTGAAGAAATAAAAGAAAAAGTTAAAGAGTATGGTCTTACTTTGAAGAACACTGAGTGATAAAGGAGTAGTCTAATGAGACACAGACAATTAAGAAGAAAACTAAATGTAGATACCAGTCATAGGAAGGCTCTGTTGTCCAATTTAGCAATTTCTATGATTGTAAATAGAAAGATAAACACAACATTCCCTAAAGCAAAAGAGTTGCAAAAATACTTAGAAAAGATAATTACTGTAGCAAAAGAAGATAATCTACAATCCAAAAGGAAAGTATTTAAGGTAATTCAGAACAAGCAAGCTATTAAACTTCTTTTTGAAGAAATTAGCCCACAGTTCAAGGAGAGAAATGGTGGATATACCAGGATTGTAAAATCTGGTTTTCGCAAGGGCGATGCTGCCCCAATGGCTATCATAGAATTTGTAAAATAAAGAATAAGTTCTAAAATAAGGTTAATTTGTTAAGAATATGGATTATACATATTTTAAAACATTTTAACCTTTTTATTTTTAATATTAATTTTAACATGCAAAAGAACAAGAAAAACTCAAATCCCTTTTAGATATTCTTAAAGCCACTAGCTTTACGGGGTGAAATCTTTACTTTGTAAAAAATGGAGAAGAATAATTGATAAAGTTTAATAATGTAAGCCATGTTTATCATAATGAAAGAGAAAGTGATACAGTTTCTCTTTCTGAAATAAATTATGAAATCCACAATGGTGATTATATTGCAGTTATCGGTGCAAATGGTTCTGGAAAATCAACCTTTGCAAAACATATAAACGGCTTGTTAATACCAAGCAAGGGAAATGTTATTGTAGATGGGTATGATACAAAAGATAAAAAAGATATATGGGAATTAAGAAAAAAAGTCGGGATGGTTTTTCAAAATCCTGATAATCAATTAGTTGCTACAACAATTGAAGATGATATAGCCTTTGGGATGGAAAATATTGGGATAGAAGGATATGAAATGAAAAGAAGAATCGAATGGGCTTTAGAGCTTGTGGGCATGTCTGATTTAAGAAATAATGAACCTCATTTGCTTTCTGGCGGTCAAAAACAAAAAGTGGTTATTGCCGGTGCACTAGCTATGCAGACATCCTATTTGGTACTGGATGAACCTACTTCGATGCTGGACCCCAAGGGTAGAAAAGATATCCTCAATACCATTAAAAAATTAAATAGAGAAGAAAATATTACTATTATATACATAACCCATTTTATGTCAGAAGCTGCAGAATTTGACAAAATAATAGTACTAAATAAAGGTGAAATAGCCTTAACAGGATCACCAAAATCTATTTTTTTACATTATAATGAACTTAGCAAATTAAATTTAGAATTACCCCAAATAACAATGCTATCCAGATTATTGCACGAGAGTGGCTTAGATATCTCTCCTAATATCTTAAATGAAGAAGAAATGATAGAAAAATTATGTTCATTGATTTAAAGAATGTCTCATTTACCTATAATTTAAAAATGCCCTTCGAAACAGAAGTGTTAAAGTCAATTAATCTTTCCATAAAAAAAGGAGAATTTATTGGTATTATAGGGCATACTGG
>CAYOLB010000103.1:0-7095 GCA_964404675.1 uncultured Atribacterota bacterium
GTGAGATAAGGGGAAAGTTGGAGTCTTACCTATCAATAGGCGACCAATAAAATTGTGTTAGTTGAATTGACATAAATATAATTAAAGATATTTTAAAAAAAATCCTGTTGCCTCACATAAAAATGTACTTAAAAGCTGATACGCTGCCTCAAGTAGAAATGTACTCGAAACTACTTTGAGTTTTCCTACTCATCTGTTCCTCTTTATTCACTTTATGTTTTAAGACATTTAATCTCAGTAGCTCATTCTGTAAGTAGGTGATCTGTCTTTTGAGCTCAGCTGGATTTAGCATATCATATTCTCTTTTTAATTTCATCTTGATTTCCTCTGAGATATCTGGGCAGGCCAGTACCCTGCGAAAAGGTGTCTGAGCTACATCATATCTCTTTTTGATTCTACTGCCGATTCTCTCCTTTTTCACTAACTTCCTCACCGGCTGAAAGAAATTCACATACAATCTCAGATAACTATACAATTTATTTAAAATGCAAAGTTCTTTATCAGTATCATAGCGTCCATAACCCACCGTTCTTCTAATCACAGACCAGTTTTTCTGCTCAATGTAACAGGAATCATTTTTACGGTAAGGCCGGCTTCTGGTAAAGGTAATGTGTTGTTTCTCACAATACCTGAGTAACTCATCATTGATGAATTCACTGCCATTATCCGAATCAAAGCCTAAGATAGGAAAGGGCAATCTCTTTTTAATTGCCTTGATTCCGGCAAAGACCCAGCGCTGAGCCTTATTCTTGACTGCGACCATCTCCATCCAGCCGGTGGCAATATCGGTAAAGTTGACACTCTGGTTCACATCGCCCCTGAGATTTCCTCCATCATGGCTGACTAGATCCACTTCAAAGAAGCCGGGTCTTTTATTATTCCACTCACTGAAGGTACGAATAGGAATACTCTTCTTCAAGAGACTTCCCGGACGGGTAGTGGATTTGCCCTTAATTCGCTGTTTCTTCCTGATGGGAGCCAATAGCCGGTCAATAGTGGCCGGACTAATGGTCAAGAGCTTTTCTTGTACTTCCCTGGTTAAGGTTATTTCCCCGTATTTTTCCAATACCTCAATCAACTCCGCCAAGAAGGGAGCTAATCTCTTAGAGCAGATGGAATCGGCTTCCTCCCAGAGTTGGTTTAAGGCCAGAAGAACATCCTGGTCATAATGTTTCTTCTTTTTTTTCTTCTTTGTGGATATGGTATATTTTATTCGTTTATCATCAATGGTTAAATAGCCCAATACTTTTTTCTTTCTTAAAATCCGTGCGGCATAAGAACGATTGTAGCCGGTAATTTGGATAAATTCATTTAACATTACTATTTTTTCTTTTTTAGAAGATTTCTGGTATCGATCCTGTAGTTGCCTGGTCACTGCCTTTTTCTGCCCCATGGTCAACATCTCCTTACCCTCCCCTCTATCGTAAAGAACTTTATTCTTTCAATATAGGGGAGATTAGCCTATAATTAAAATAATTTGGAGTACTTTTTTATCTGAGGCATCGATAAAATTTAGAGTACTTTTTTGATGAAGCAATTCGTTAACTTGACATGCTTGGATTATTTGTATATAATTTTGTATATATGAATAAAGTAATAAGACTAACTCAAAAACAGGAAGAATTTTTCAATATTTTAACCGATTTTATCCGTCGGGAAAAGATTCCGCCCACAAATAGGGAAATTCTTAAAACGATAGGTTTAAAGTCTCCCCGCAGTGTGGTGCAGTATTTAGATATTCTTGAAGAAGGCGGCTACATTCAGAGAGGAAAAGGAGCCAGAAATATTAAAATTCTTAAATCCCCATATGATAATAATAGTTCAAGTAAAACGGTCAAGGTTCCTGTTGTGGGCTATGTTCCTTGTGGGGTACCTTTTTTGGCGGAAGAAAATATTGAAAAACAGATTGTAGTCTCTGAAAAAATAGCGAAACCGCCCTATAAATATTTTATGCTTAGAGCGGTTGGGGATAGTATGAATAAAGCGGGAATAAATGACGGCGATTTAGTGTTGGTGCGACAACAAATGATAGCAAGCAATGGTGACATGGTCGTGGCGCTAATAGATGACGAAGCAACCATAAAGAGATTCCGTTTGCACAAAGATCATATAATACTAGAACCAGACTCGACAAATCCTGAGCATTCTCCTATAGTTTTAGAAAGAGATTTTAGAATACAAGGAGTTGTTGTTAAGTCAATGCCGGAAATATAAGAGAAAAAAGAAGGAATGTGGAAGGCGGGGAAAAACACCCAAGAATACGAGGGTTATTCCAAAAGAAAAACATCAACGAGTTCATGCAAAAAAATTGGGAAAATTTAATGAAGGCGAAAACTGCTTAACAAGTTTTTGTTTATAAAAGTGTTAAATATTAGTATAATACGCAAAGAGGTTATTATGGCAAGAGTTCAAGGAATACCAGAAAGATATAGCATAACAGAAAGGGAAGCGCAATATTTATTATTTGATCCCAACGAACAATTAAGAAATACCACTGTGTTAAATGTCAATAAAACTTATTGTTATCCTCATGATAGAACTACACCAGGATTTTTCCATATTCAGAATCGCCGATACTTAGGTAATAAATATAAACTAACTGCGTTTATTTCAGATATCTTAAAAGAGAAATGTGATTCAATGAATTCTTTATGTGATATTTTTGCAGGTACTGGGGTTGTCGGGAATTATTTTAACAAGAAAAATATCCGAATAATAAGTAATGATTTTCTCTATAGCAATTATGTTGCGTTGCGGACTTTTATGGGTTCAACTAAGATAGATTTTGATAAATTAAAAGAAAAAATTACTATTTTAAATTCACTGAATTCTACAAAGGATAATTATTTCTCTCTGAACTTTGGGGATACGTATTTTACTTTAGAAAACGCACGTAAGATAGGTATGATTCGCGAAAAGATAGAAGAAATATCCGGTAATGATGATGAGAGGCTGGCATTGATAACCTCTTTAATATATGCAGTGGATAAAGTTGCCAATACGGTTGGACATTATGATGCGTTTAGAAAAAAACTAGATACAGTTAATCCATTAGTTTTGTTGTTACCAACCATTAAATTAGAGAATAATTTTAATAATGAAATTTATTGTGAGGATGCCAACCAGTTAGTGCAAAAAATTAAATGCGATGTTTTGTATCTTGATCCTCCGTATAATTCTCGTCAGTATTGCGATGTGTATCATTTATTAGAAAATCTTGCCAGGTGGGATAAACCAGAGGTTCATGGTGTAGCCAAAAAAATGGACAGAAGTCATTTGAAAAGCGATTATTGCTTAAAATCAGCAACAAGAACTTTTGCTGAATTAATACATCATGCACAATGCAAACATATTTTAGTTTCGTACAATAATACTGGTGAATCTAAAGATGGTAGGTCAAATGCCAGAATAAAAGATTTTGAAATTGTCAGTATTTTAAAACGAAAAGGTGATGTGCAGATATTTGAGCGCGATTATAAAGCATTTACAACTGGAAAAAGTAACTGCGGAGGTCACACGGAAAGAGTTTTTTATTGTAAAGTGAGTAATTAATATGCGTCAACCTTTAATATCAATATCAACAACTGTAAGAAATCCCGAAAGGCTTCAGGGTTTTCTTGCTGTATTAAAACAATTAGAGGGGGAAACATTCAATTCTTCTACGCAGGAAAGATATCAAATATTACTTATAAAGCATAGGCTTTATCGTCCCACCAAAATTCCGGAACAATATATTGATTTGTTTAAAAATTCTGCTGACGATATAAGTTATGACATTGCAGAGGAAATATTTCACGCTCAGAAATACGAAGATCCACCGATGAGGGCAGGCAATCAGTTAATCCATTAAATAAATTAGGATTTTGTCTTGCCAAAGAAAGCCTAGGAGCGGTTCAAATAACACGGCTCGGAAACCTTTTCTTGTCAGATGACGCGGATTTAGGGTATATATTTTTTAAAAGCATATTAAAATTGCAATTTCCTAATCCATTATCAAGTGACTTTGCCAGTAAACAAGGTTTTAATGTACGTCCACTTATTGCCGCTATACACTTAATGAGAAAGATTTCGGGGATAACGCAAACAGAATTTTCTTTGTTTGTTCCAACTCTGACTAATAAGTCAAAGATTAAAACTTATGCCGACCTTATTTGTAAGCGGCGAATGCTAAAAGGCAAGAAAGAAATCGAATCTTTTGATAAAAAATTTCTCAAAAGTTTTTATAAAAGCAGGACCTTGACTGATAAGCAATTAAGTAATCCTTTTGAATACGGAGATAATTTAATGAGGTATTTCCATTTAACAAAGTATTTTCAAATTCTCAAGGGGCCATTAGGAGGATGGCGAATTGACCTTGAGCCATCTAGGGTTAAGGAAATAGAACAACTTTTATCACTTTATGACGGCTCTGCCATGGAATTTAAAAGTCTTGATGAATATATAGATTATTTAACTGATATCAACAAACCGGCTTTGCCTTGGGAAGGTGATAAAGATAAATCTATAGATATTGTGCAATCGGTAACAGAACTCCTTAAAAGAGATTTTGAAAATTTAAGTGTTGAGAATAAGGAAAAGACAAAAGAAGAATATGAAAGTTTAACGACTGTAAATTTAGCAAATATTGATTCGAAAGAATTGAAAAACTTAATAAATAAATTACGATATTTCCGATTAGAAATTATTCAGCTTTCAAAAGATACCAAATTAAAAAGAAATATTGAAAAATTAAGATCAACAATCGGTGATTTAAAGGATAAAAAGAAATTGAGAAATATTGATCCCGTTGGATTTGAATATATCATTGCCGAATGTTTTAAAATTATAGATGATGAGATTGAAATTAAACCCAATTGCATTTTAGACGATAATGGTAATCCCATAGGTTTTGCACCCGGCAACCGCGCAGATATCGAGGGTTACTATAATTCGTTTAATAGTATTTTTGAAGCCACATTGGATGTTTCGAGACATCAAGTTTATCGGGAGAGCATTCCTGTAATGAGGCATTTGAAGGATTTTAGTATTAAAAATCCCGATAAACCCGCTTATTGTATTTTTATAGCACCTAAAATTCATGATGATACTGTGAATTATTTTTGGTATGCTGTACAATTTGGATTTGAAGGTAATCGCCAGAAAATCGTTGCTTTGAACTTAGAGCATTTTGTTGAAATTTTGGAGTGTTTTATAAACATAGCTGAAAACAACAAGGAATTTGACCATAGAAATCTAAAAGATTTATTTGAAGCGGTAGTAACGATGGCTGATTCTAAAAATTCAAGCATTGAATGGTTTAGAAATGTTTCTACGCAAATTAAGAAGTGGCAAGAGGCTTGGAATGAAAATTAAACATAATTATATATATCAAGGTGACTGCGTAGAAGTATTAAAAAAAAATATTCAGAACAATTCAATAGATTTAATATACGCTGACCCCCCATACAATCTTTCCGGTAAATCTTTGAATCTCATTAACAATACTACCGGTGGACCATTCTATAAGATGAACGAAGATTGGGATACCTGGAATTATAGCGATTATGTTAATTTTTCTAAGCAGTGGCTTTTGGGATGTTATGAGGTATTAAAAGAAACTGGAAGCATTTATATTTCATGCACTTACCATAATATTGGAGAAATTATATTTGTTGCAAAAAGCATAGGATTTAAGTTGAATAACATAATCACGTGGTATAAAATAAATTCTATGCCCAATATTACTAAAAGAGTTTTTACTCACGCTACGGAGTATGTCTGTTGGTTTGTGAAAGGAAAGAACTGGAAATACAACTACGAAGAATTAAAGCTTTTGAATCCTGAGAAAACTAAAGAGGGACAGCCTAAGCAGATGAGAGATTTTTTGTCAATCATAAATCATCCAATTGTACAAGGGAAGGAAAGAATAAAAGGTACAGATGGCCGTGCCTCTCACCCAACGCAAAAACCGGAAAAACTATTGGAAATAGTCATCAAGGCGTCATCAGATAAGGGAGATTTGGTCCTTGATCCATTTATGGGTAGCGGCACAACAGCCGTGGTAGCAAAAAGATTAGGGCGCAAATGGATAGGTATAGAGAAAGAAAAAAAGTATATTAATATTGCAGAAGCCCGTATTAATAAAAATTAGAATGAGATAGGTAGCGGCTTCCTATTTGACACAAGAATGGATTAAAGAAACGTTCTCGACAGTGTAAGATGACTTAAAGGAAGGGGATAGGTTCTAAAAAAATAGGGAGCCATCCCCATTTTTTGTTTTTCATCCATTATTATTTTGTTATTGAAAATATGTCATCTTTGATTCTTTTTCTGAAAACCAAAAAACAAAAAAACCATAAACCAAAAACTTTATTTTATAACTGATATTCTTCTTTCATTTCTTCCCCCTCACCCTAACCCTCTCCCTCCGAGGGGAGAGGGAGATTCTCAAATATCTTTCGTGGGGAGAGGGAGGCACAAGAATACATCATAATTTTATAATAATTAATAAAGTGTTTTTTGCAGGGTTTGTGAATTGCCTTTTGACACAGACCAGCTTATTGCTTTGATTGACTGATCACTTTTTTATTGGTAATATTTTAGCAAACTTGCTTTTAAAAATATCTGCCTAAATTGAATTTTTCTGGGAAATTGAGAACCATAGTCTCACAATTCTGAACCCCCAGAATATATCCCCAAAATTTAATAAGGAGATCTGAAATGAAAAAAATCCTATCTTTATTGCTAATTTTAATTTTCATCCTGCCGATATTTGGCAACACCTCGTTTTCATCTACCGTTAATGTACATGATTACCTGGAAAGCAAATTCCCCACCATCTTCAGCTTATACCTTGCTTCCCTGGAAGGGCTAAATTCTCAGGAGAGAGAATTTATCGATTTGCTGGAGGAACTGCCTCAGAATGAACAGGAGGCATATGCCAGGGAAGTTTATGAAAACGGTTTTACCCAGGATCTTCTGGATAACCTGAAAGACTGGCAGGTAAAAGAGGAGGGGCCCTCTTTAAAGGTGGCCTGGCCCTGGCGTGCAGAGCAGCGGATATGGGGCAGCCCCCTTTATGTTTTTGGAACTACTGATGCCTCACCCGCGGTTAGT